>CANOKG010000024.1 GCA_947566655.1 uncultured Muribaculaceae bacterium
CACAAACCTAAAACAATCTTTTTTACCTTAGAAATTGTACCTATTGGAAACCAAATAAGAAGGAACTTCGTGATGAAGCTCCTTTTTATCATTTATAGCCGATAGTCAACCCCGATAATTCGATTGGATACTTTCATTGGCACCCAAATTATGGTTTAGAATACGGTTATAGTCGGCTATTCTGGTTAGCGGGCTGCGGCGAGATGCTGCGGGAAATTAATTTGTTGGCCTGTTGATTGGATTGGTTTCTCCTCAGGTTGAGGTTACCGCTCGGCTCTTATGGGGTTTGACAGGAAATCGTTGTAGGCCAGCTGTATGCCATCTCTGAGCTCTACTCGGTAGGTCCATCCAAGGGCCGTGGCTTTGCTTACGTCAAGCAGCTTGCGAGGAGTGCCATTAGGCCTGGTCTTGTCCCAGAGAATTTTGCCTTTATACCCTACTACCTCGGCAACGAGCTGGGTCAACTGACGTATGGAGAGTTCCTTGCCAGTACCAGCATTGACGGTTTCGTTTCCGCTATAATTGTTCATCAGGAACACACATAGATTGGCCAGATCATCGACATAAAGAAATTCTCTCAACGCACTCCCATCACCCCAACATGTAACCTCTTCAAGACCGGCTACCTTGGCTTCGTGAAAACGACGTATCAATGCAGGCAGAACGTGACTATGTTCGGGGTGGTAATTATCGTTGGGGCCATAGAGATTGGTTGGCATCACCGAGATAAAGTCGGTGCCGTATTGCCGGTTAAGATATTCGCAATACTTTAATCCCGATATCTTGGCCAAGGCATAGGCTTCATTGGTTTTTTCAAGCTCGGATGTAAGCAGACAAGACTCCGGCATAGGCTGAGGTGCCAAACGTGGATAGATGCATGACGAGCCCAAAAAGAGCAGTTTGCGGCATCCCGTGCGCCATGCTGCATTTATGACATTCATCTCGAGCATCATGTTTTCATACATGAAGTCGGCCAAAGCCGTTGCGTTTGCCACTATTCCTCCAACTTTGGCTGCCGCAAGAAAAACGTAGTCGGGACGCTCACTATCAAAGAAGTTGATTACGGCCTGTTGATTGACCAAATCGAGTTCGCTATGGCTTCGTGTCACGATATTGGTATAACCGTTATGCTGCAACTCACGCACTATAGCCGATCCAACCATACCCCGGTGCCCGGCCACATATATTTTTGAATTCCTATCCACTATCAGAGTATGTTTACAGGAAGCCAAGTTCGAGTTTAGCCTCTTCGCTCATCATATCTTTGGTCCATTCAGGCTCAAAAACGATATTGATTGTCACACTTTTTATACCCTCAACCGATTCAAGTTTGTAACGGGCGTCGTCAACAATAAAATCGGCCATAGGACAATTGGGAGCGGTCATTGTCATGTCGATTGAAAGATTACCCTCATCGTCAATATCAATTTTATAAACAAGCCCCAGCGAGTAAATATCGACAGGTACCTCGGGGTCATAAACCGTGCGTAGCATAGCCACGACTTTTTCCTCAAGATCAAGATGCTGTTGTGGTGTCACGATAATTCTGTGGTTAATATCTCTGTTAAAAAATCGTTTTAATACAATACAAAAGTAACCCATTTGATTCAATCGAACAAGCTGAAAATAGTATTTGAATAATACTCTAAATAAATTTTTGAACCATTAACATTACTTTGGTGTTGTAGTTATGTTAAATTTAGCTATTTTTGCAAAATAATGAACAGATAATTATAAAAATAAAATGAAACATTTCTTCGCAAAAGCATTCACCGCAATCGTGATTATGGTTGCTGCCGTCACTCCCGCTCAGGCACAATTTCGCTGGGGTATCAAAGCCGGTAGCGCAGTTAATACAATGAAATTTAACAAAAACATTGTCAACTCCGACAATCGAGCCGGTTTTACCGGTGGATTGATGATTGATTTTACCGCTCCGCTTATCGGTGTAGGTATGGATGCATCGGTGTTGTATGCCGCGCGCTCGGTCGATTTTGTCAATGACCAAAACGAAAGCATTACAAAACGCCGTAGCTATATCGACATTCCGATCAACTTCAAATACAAATTGGGATTGCCACTTGTGGGTAAATTCATAACGCCTTTCGTTACTACCGGCCCCGACTTTTCGTTTCTGATGTCGAAGGAAAATATGGGCGACGCACTTCACAACCGCAAGTTTGACTTCGCATGGAACTTAGGAGCCGGAATCCAATTCTTTAACCACGTGCAAGTTGCAGCGAGCTATGGCTTCGGTATAACAAAATCGGCATCGGGCAACGAATCGCTGTATACAGGTAAGAACCGATGCTGGACTATCACTGCCGCATATTTATTTTAAAACAGATTCTAACTTACGAATAAACACACAGAAACAGGTCGTGATGTCAAACACAGTGAAACCTAAATATAGAATAGGAGTAGCGCTTTCGGGTGGCGGGGCACGAGGATTTGCCCATGCCGGAGCTTTGAAAGCACTTGATGAAGCCGGCATAAAACCCGATGTCATCGCTGGTGTTAGCGCCGGCTCGGTGATCAGCGTGATGTATGCAGCCGGAATGAAGCCCGACGAGATGATACAGAGTTTCAATGGTATTAAATTCAGCTCATTGGCCCGTATCAATGGCCGAGGCAGCTTGTTTGAGATCAATCGTTTTGGCAAATTTATCTCTGACCATGTCAAGCCCTACAAAAATTTGGAGGAGCTACCTATACCTACCTATATAGGTGTAACTGACTTTGACGAGGGACTGCCGGCCGAGTTTCACGAAGGAGACATAAGCCGGATTGTCACAGCCTCTTGCAGTATACCTATAGTTTTTAACCCTATAAAGATTGATGGTACACGCTATGTTGACGGCGGTGTATTACACAATCTGCCGGCATGGATACTGCGAGATAAGTGTGAATACCTTATCGGCATCAACTGCAGCCCGTTGCTGACCGACAAAGCTGGCAGCTCGATGATGGATATCGCCATTCGCACATTCCACTTGATGGCCAAGGCCAACCAGGCCGAAGACATGGCACTATGCGACATAGCGGTAGAATTACGCGACATAGCCCATTACAACATATTTAATTTGAAAGATATACGCAAGGTCTTCATAAGCGGTTACGCAGCAATGCGCCACACCATGAAGCGCCTTGACCACTCAAAAATACCTTTCGTATGAACAATGACATAAAACCGATCATATATCAGATGATTCCTCGATTGTGGGCCAACACCAACACTAACCGCATTCCTAACGGCACAATCGAACAGAATGGTTCGGGAAAACTTAACGACATCACACCACGGGCACTTGAAGCCATCAAGGAACTCGGAGCCACTCACGTGTGGTATACCGGAGTCATCGAACATGCCCACTGCCCCGACTATACCGCCTATGGTATAACGCGCGACAATAGCCACGTTGTAAAGGGCGAGGCCGGCTCACCCTACGCCATCAGCGATTACTATGACATAGACCCTGATTTGGCTGTCGATGTGCCTGACCGCATCAACGAGTTTGAACAACTCGTTAAACGCACCCACGATGCCCGATTGAAAGTTGTAATAGACTTTGTTCCCAACCATGTGGCACGCCGCTATCACAGCGATGCCGCGCCTGCCGGAACCGATGATTTGGGAGCCAACGACAACCACGAGATGTTCTTCAGCCCCTCAAACAACTTCTACTATATTACACGCCAACAATTTGCTCCGGTCGATGTAGATCTTGGCAATGGCAAGGATGCCTATGTTGAATTTCCGGCTAAAGCATCGGGAAACGATTGCTATACCGCCTTTCCCGGCAAATATGACTGGTATGAGACAGCGAAACTTAATTATGGCATAGACCCGGCCAATGGCAGTTGTCACTTTGACCCGATACCATCGACATGGAATAAGATGCTCGATATACTCAAGTATTGGACAACAAAAGGGGTCGATGCTTTCAGATGTGACATGGCCCACATGGTACCGGTAGAGTTCTGGGCCTGGGCAATACCACAGGTCAAAGAGATAAACCCCGACATCAAATTCATTGCCGAGTTATATGATATAGGTATTTATCGACGCTATATATATGACGGAAAATTTGACTATCTTTATGACAAAGTAAATCTCTATGACACCCTGCGTGCCATCGAATGCCACCATCACTCAGCCGCCACTATAACAAATTGCTGGCAAAGCATAGATGGACTGTCACGCTACATGTTGAACTTTCTTGAGAATCACGATGAACAACGTTTCGGCTCTCCCCAATATGCGGGAGACCCGGCACGTGTGCTCCCTTCTCTCGTAGTCTCATCTATGATAGGCACCGGCCCCATGATGATCTATATGGGTCAGGAGCTTGGAGAACAGGCACTCGATGCCGAGGGATACAGCGGTCGGGACGGACGCACAACAATATTTGACTATTGGAGTATAGATACAATCACTCGCTGGAACAACAATGGACGCTGGAACAATTCGCAACTTCATCCTCAAGAAAAGAAGCTACGTGATATCTATTCTAAAGTACTGTCGCTATGTAATACCGAACCATCCATCGCAGTAGGAGACTTCTTCGACCTGATGTATGTCAATTACAACAACCCCGATTTCAACCCCCATCGACAGTATGCGTTCCTTCGTGGCATAAAAGGAGATACAACGCTGCTGATTGTCGCAAACTTCGACGATAAGGATGTTAAACTGAAGATCAACCTTCCTGAACATGCATTCGATTGCATGGAAATAAAACCCGGCAAACGCAAAGCAATCGAATTACTTACCGGAAAAGATTCTACAATCTCTATCTCTCCCGATGAAGCCATTGAGATTGACGTAAAGGCAAAAGGTGCTACCATTCTGAAATTTAATAATTAATACCAATAATAAATAATCATGAACCGAAAAATCACATTATTAACAGCTGTAGCAGCACTATTCATTACTACCCCGTCATCAATTGCCCAAGGTATTGACTCAGAGAAAGGTAACCCTGTGTTTGAGGGATGGTATGCCGATCCTGAAGGAATAATCTATGACAACACCTACTGGATTTTCCCTACATGGAGTGACAAGTATGAGCGCCAGACATTCATTGATGCATTTTCATCACCTGATATGGTGAACTGGACACGTCACCACGCCGTTATCGATACGGCCGATGTAAAATGGGCTACAAAATGCATGTGGGCACCAGCCGTACTGCGCAAGGATAATCTTTACTACATATTCTTTGGAGCCAATGATGTTCACGAAGGTGAAATAGGAGGAATTGGAGTAGGAGTAAGCCCCCGTCCTGATGGTCCATATCATGACCTAATCGGGAAACCACTCATAAACGAGATTGTAAATGGAGCACAACCTATCGACCAATATGTTTTTCTTGACGATGACGGTACTTACTACATGTATTATGGTGGTTGGGGACATTGCAATATTGTCAAACTTTCCAACGATTTTAAATCGCTTGTTCCATTTCCCGATGGTGAAGTATACAAAGAGGTAACACCCGAAAACTATGTAGAAGGACCATTCATGTTTAAACGCGATGGCAAATATTATTTCATGTGGAGTGAAGGCGGTTGGGGTGGTCCAAACTACTCTGTAGCCTATGCCATAGCCGATTCTCCATTCGGACCGTTCAAACGACAAGGTAAAATTCTACAACAAGATCCCCAAATTGCAACAGGAGCTGGTCATCACTCAGTTATCCATATTCCCGACACCGACGAGTATTACATTGTATACCACCGTAGGCCGGCCGGAGAGACTGCGCGCGACTTCCGCGTGACATGTATTGACCGCATGACGTTCTCTCCCGATGGGCTGATTAATCCTGTCACCATGACACAGACCGGCCCCGGTCCTCGCCCACTACCCTGATCATTAGTCATTCCATGAGACAGGGATGATAATAGACCCTGAGATAAAGCAAAAAAATAGGAAGCGTAGAGTCCACGCTTCCTATTTTTTATATTGTTGGAATTGATTCAAATTTGACGCCAGGTACCATCGGCACCACGTCTCATTGTCTCACCATCAGTAGTAAGGACTCGGTTGTTATCCAGTTCTGATGATGCGTAGTGAACATTTCCGTGCTCGTCGGTCACATTAGACGACTCACCAAACGCACTACCTCTGCGCGAAGATTTTCCGCTACCTCCGGCAGCCAACATTAAACCTACAATCATTATTGTCACAAGAATGAGAGCGATGATACTTAACGCAGCACAAATGTAGAATACCAATGCTACGGCAATAAGATTGAAAATAGAGCGTCGAATGGCAAATTTAGTATCGGGAATAGCCATGAATGCCATAGCTGTACACCCGGCCCAAACGGCTAAGGTAACATACATCCCCCACACAAGAGAGACTGATATTGCTTCACCGGCTGATGCTCCCATAAAAAATTCTCTTATAACAGAAATGCCACTGATGGCACCGAGAACGCCCACAATGCAATAGACCCAGGTATTGGTACACCATTCCTCATTATAATTGAGCATTGGCATTTCAAAAGTATCGTTAATAAAACGGAATTTAGATTTCATAAGTAATTATTTTTAAAAAATAAAGAGAATTAGACAGCTGATAACAATAGCGGCCATGGGCCCGACAATAGCAGGAACACGCACCGCTACATTTCCCGACCAAGTGGTTTGATGAATTTTAAGAATAAACCACCACAGCAATGCCTGCAGGACAGAGTAGGCGATTTCAGAAAGAAAGATAAAGAACTGTGGCAATTCATAATACCAACGGAACTGATTCTTAACAATTGCATGAAAACCCAAAAAGAATACAACGGCTTCCACACAAGCAAAAAACAGATAGGCTGGTGCGATTTTCGGGACACGATTGTATATACTCTTATCAAAACATAAGATTATAACCGCCACAAAAGCGAGAATATTAACAATGACATGAACCGGATAAAGAATATGATAACTACTATAAAAATAATTAAATACAAGGTTATTAGTTATTGACAAGAGGTTTGCACCGACTAAAATCCACGAAGCTATCTTTATATATTGATTAGCAACCGAGAAACCCAGTAGCAAAAAAACTATAGCAATCAACGCAGGCATTATATAACCAAATATCACAGGATCAAATGAAAATAGCCTAAGCCACGCACAAACAGAATAAATAATCGGTACAATACACAATACCGCAATTGCCCAACGACATATCTGTTGGGTTACCGCTCCCCACTGTGGGGCTTGATTAAAAGCCATATAAACAATTTTAAATTAGTAAAAATGTGATAATTATTATTCGTCTTGTCAAATATATATACATATATATCTATCTACAAGTAATTTCAGTAGATTAAATATTTAAACACATAATTTAACAACTTTCGCCTATATCGACCGCTTCGCAGCCGAATAATCCCCAAAATAATCAATTCCATTCCGAAAATTAAAAAATATTTGTATATTTGTAGTCATAAAGCCATGAAATAATCAAATTATCTGAGCAATAATGATATGATAAAAGAATTAGCATTAGTATTGGCAGCAGTTGCAGCTTTGACACCCGCTACTGCCGATGCCGCCTCAAGCAAAGGAAAAAGAGTGGGAACACTTGTTGAACCGCTTGATAACAGAGCGTGGGAACAGTCGGTGTGGATATCGGCAACCGATGCGCCAGTAGTAACCCATCAGGTCACCGATGATAATGGCCGTGCAGCTGACGGTGCATCGTGGTTTCTGGCTACTTTGAAAAACGGCAAGAAGCTGAAATCGGCTAAATGGATGACCTCGGGTCTTGGCATTTACAATCTCTATGTAAATGGAAAAGCAATTGGAGAAGAAGTGTTGAAGCCTGGATTCACCCACTACGAGAAAACAAAGCTCTCGTTCACATATGACATTACCAACGCCATGACGCTCAAAAACGGGGCAGAAAACACACTGGCCGTACAGGTAACACCAGGTTGGTGGGCCGACAAGATTATCACACCGTGGGGGCATGATGGCATGATAGGCCGGAAGGTAGCCTTTCGTGGAGTCGTGGAACTGACCTATACCGATGGTAGCCAAGAGTTATTTGGTACCAACACTACCGATTGGAAAGCAGGAATAGCCGGTCCCGTAAAACATGCCGCTATTTTTGACGGTGAGGAGTATGATGCACGCGAGAAAGCGGGTTATGAGACAGCAACCAAGCTTGGAGCAGCCGAAATCAACACCGAATTCAAGGGACAGATTTTTCCATCAAACGGTGCTGAGATTTACATGCGCGATGATTTGAGCCTCTCTCCTGTCAAAGCCTATACATGGAAAGGGGTGACAGGTGCAAATGATGAAGCGTATGGAAAAGTTATAATTGCAAAAGAGTTTGACAAAGGAGAGGAGATTATATTGAAACCGGGAGAGACGCTTGTTGTTGATTTCGGGCAGAACTGTGCCGCAGTACCGGAGTTTAAATTCCAGGCCAAAGAAGGCACTCGCCTCAATTGTCGCCCATCGGAGCTACTCAACGACGGCAATGGGGCCAAGAGCCGCGGCATGGATGGCCCGGAAGGCAGCTGCCACAGATTGAATCTTCGAGTGCCTGATACAGGGATGCTGCTGGATTATACGTTTGCCGATAACAAAAGTTATTCTATCTACCGACCCGAATGTACATTCTTTGGCTATCGATACCTTTCGGTTACTGCCGATGGTGATGTACACATAAAATCAGTGAAATCGGTACCGGTAAGTTCCATTTCCGACATAATGGAGACCGGAAACATTGTAACCGGAAACGAAATGGTCAATAAACTTATTTCAAATACCCTGTGGGGACAACGATCCAATTATCTATCGGTTCCAACCGATTGCCCTCAGCGCAACGAGCGCCTTGGCTGGACTGCCGATACCCAGGTGTTTGCCGAGACCGGAACATACTTTGCCGATACCCGACGCTTCTTTCACAAATGGATGCGCGATATGCGCGATACGCAGAATGAACTCGGAGGTTATCCCGGTGTCGCTCCTATGGCACAATATGGTGCTATGCCTACCGATATGTCACGTTTAGGTTGGGCCGATGCCGGAGTAATCGTACCGTGGGTTGTGTGGAAACAGTTCGGCGACACTGCAATAGTAAACGAAAACTGGGAATCGATGGAGCGATTCATGAACCATATCAACGAAACAAAGTACAACCACGAGGCGATGCGCGGAGAGAATGGTGATTACCAATGGGCCGACTGGCTTAGCTATGAACCGCTCGAAAGCTGTAGCGGCCGTAAGGACTATCAGGATGAGAATGGCAATTGGCGTGTGCGCCCCGAGACCTATGATTATTGGAATTATCTCAGTGCAAGCTATTGGCTCATGGATGCAGAGATGATGCGTGACATGGCAGCTGCCACAGGGCGCAATAGCTCACACTATGCTATCATGGCCAAGAATGCGAGAGATCATATCAAAAATAACTTTATGAATGCAGACGGAAGCTTCAAGACCGAAATTCTCAACACTATGCAAACACCGGCATTGTTTGCCCTGAGAAATAAAATTGTCGATGGCAAAGCAAAAGAAAATCTGATTGCACGACTGCGTGCTAACTTCGCCGAACACGACAATTGTCTCCAGACCGGTTTCCTTGGCACTTCAATACTTATGCCTACGCTTTCAGAAAATGGCATGACCGATATTGCCTATGAGTTACTGTTACAGCGTAAGAATCCAAGCTGGCTATACTCCATCGACAATGGTGCCACCACCATTTGGGAGCGATGGAACAGCTACATGATAGAATCGGGTATGGGACCACGGGGCATGAACAGCTTCAATCACTATGCCTATGGTTGTGTGTGTGAATGGATCTGGGAAACCGTGTGTGGTATTTCGACCGATGTCAACAAGCCAGGATTCAAACGTATTGTCATGAAACCGGAGCCCGACCGTCGTCTTGGATTCGTAAAAGCTGAGTATGCTTCAGCTGCTGGTGTGATCAAGAGCCATTGGAAATTTGACGGTAATGAATGGAAATGGAAGTTCACTGTACCTAAAGGAGCAGAAGCCGAAGTTACTATCCCGGGCGAATCAGAACCTAAGATATATGGTCCCGGAAACCATTATATCATTAAGCGCCTTTAATTCAAATCATATATAGCCGTGTACACCCGACATTTTTAACAATGAAGAGGCTGTGTCAAATTGGCACAGCCTCTTTTTCTTATTACTCCACAAAGTTCTGTTTTAAAGGATAAATTTGTGAGATTTGCTTGAATTTCGCCATATATATATCCCGGCATCCAAGCCCGACCAGTTCCCGAACTCGACATTTGATTTCACAACCCGACCATGCAGGTTATAGATTACTCCTACCCGATCAGACTTATCCAACAGAATATCATCGGGCAATCCTGATGCATCATTTCCATTCGCTTGAGGGAAAACAGGTATGGACGGAAACCAATAATTTTCAATCATGCTATATTCCTTGATCTTATACCCGTCATTACGGTATCGCCGCGTCACATAGACTGGTTTACTGAACTCATGATATAAGGATACATACAACTCGTCAGTGACAGGATGCAGGCGCATTGAACATCCATAAATTCTCCAATTCTCTCCATCGGCATCAAGATCTATTATCTTGGTTGACTTATATGTATCCACATCAAATTTGAATACCTGACGACCCGAGAACCAACTATTCGAGCCCCCGCTCCAATAGAGGGTATTTGTAATGGACGAAGCACAGAAGGTGTCGGGAGTCCAGGCATACCATGAATTGGATGGCGCAGCTGTACCCTCCGGGAGCGGGACAACCTCGGTAGTGAGCGTCTTGGGATCCACCCTCAGAAGGTAGGGAAGCGCCGAACCCGATCCCTTGACATCACGTGTTACACTGGCCCATACCGAGCCATCTTTTGCAACGACAAGACTACCCACTCCCGCACCATCGGCTACGACATCCATGCCTATTGTTTTATCAACAGTATCGATGTTTGGATTAACAACAATTATTCCGTTTTGCTGATGGGCTATAAACACCTTTCCCAATGACATTACCATCGACCCACATTGTCCGAAGTATAATGCCCCTGAGGAATCGGTATTAGGTTTACCGTCACCCGCGTTAGGATTGTCAGTCCCGTAAATTTTACCCTTGACTTCATACGTATCCAAATCAAAAATCCATACTCCGTTACTTGACGATATATAGCCCTTGTTTTCGTCAATACCGAGAAATCCCCGGCCATCACATTGTTGACCCGACGGGTCAATTAGAGACGTTTGATACAGTATTTTCATTGTCTTTGCATCAGCCACAGTTATGCGTCCTCCTGCCACCGAAGCTCCCGGATCCTTATCCTGTTTGGCAATGAAGTAGAAGCGATCTTTCCATATAGCACCAAACTGATTGGTACAACCCAGTTCCATACCCGTATTCTCCCGCTGAATCACACGATATGTCCAGTACTCACCGTTTGGTTCATCGGGCAGTAGGTAATTGACTGTTGAATTCTGATGCCCGTACCAATCCTCATTGACAAAAAATACACCTTGTGTATAGTCAGTATCGGCCTGTGCCGAGAACGACAATATGAGAAGGCCGAGCAGTATGATCTGTTTCATAATTTAAAAGTAGCAAGTCCGCTCGCAAACAAGCGGACTTGCCTATTTTTAACATTGATAAATATTTATTTAATCAAACATTTAAGTGTCCGGTCAGAAGCAGTGTCACGGATGATATAGGCACCAGAACCCAATGGCAAATTAATGCTGAAATCGTTATCCACAACATCAAATTCGGCAACAAGTGTACCACTAACCGCGAATACCTGCATCAAATGCCCCATGAAGCCTACTGCATGGAATCGGCGACCGGTAACACTTATTGTACCACCATCGGCAGCAACACCGTCAATACCCGACAACTTGTCACTAACAGTGACAGGTACCGAAAGATATGAAGCCACACCATTTGACTCAGCTCTTAGGGTAATCTCGCCACTACCCACTCTACGCGGAACGAGTGAAAGACGATTTCCCTGCAATGAGCAGCTCACGATATTTCCATTATCGACCGGTCCATTAACCTCAGCAGAAGAATCGTCCTCAACCGACAATATAATGGCTCGATCCATATTATCGCGGTCCGACACATTGATATCTACGGAAACTCCATCCTTATCTTCGCTAAGATCAATATCGATGTCACCGACTGGCTCTATCTCGGGAGCATATTTATCGGGAAAGACAGGCAACGCAGGGAACCAGTAATAGTCCTTGAGACGAATGGTATTTGCTATTTCACCGGTCTGACAATCAATAAAGTGGAGCCAGGTATAACGATAGTTGGAAGACGCACCGTGAGTGGCTGCAATCAATAACCGGTTAGAACGATTATCATACCGTACCGAAGCATATGGTGCCTGCTTGGTGTTTTCATCTATCCCGGCAAGATCCTTAGGGAAAACATACACGGGTTTAAGATCAGCAAGATCGCTCTTCGTATCCCAACGGTAATAACCCGAGTTGCCAGAAACTATACTTGCCTCTACTCCCGAGCCAAACCAAATTGCCACTTCATCCTGCTCGGCAAAGAAATTGGTTGATCTCCATGACCCCCATCCACATACGATACTGAGATAAGAAGGCATCTCGACCGATTTTACAAGCGCCAGGTCTGCAGGATTGTAGCAATATAAAGTAGTGGCTTTACCATTCGCGGTCGAAGTGGCAGCCACCCACACCATGCCATCGGCTGTCATTGTAACGCCCTGGGGATTAGCAAAAACAGTTCCATCATCGTTGCGTCCCAGGACTTTTACTACAGCATCAGTTTCTGTATCGATAACCAATGTGCCATAAGCCTGTTTGATAACAAATACATATTTACCGGCCGACACCATGTCACCAAGTTGATTGGCATACTTGCTACCCGACTCGATGCCATCTACTTTACCCGTAAGTTCAAGCGTTGTAGGATTGAATATGGCAATACCTGCCGTAGTTCCAATATATACCTTCTCAGAGTTAACTCCAACACAAGCGCGGCCATCGCCTCCGTCAAGAATATCATCAAAACCGACCAACTTTTTCAACGACTTGGCATCAGCGACAACAAGTCGGCCTCCTCCCGTGCGGGTATCGCCACCATCAGTTGCCTGTTTTGACATGACATACAGCTTGCCACCGAAAATCATCGCGTACTGAGATGTACATCCGAACGATTCATACGGGTTCTGTGATTCGTAGGCACGATAACGCACTGTGCCATCCTTTTCTATGTAATTGATCGAACCGTTTGTATGCCCGAACCAATCTTCGTTAAGCCAGAACGTACCATCCTGCCATGAGTCTTTAGCCTCACTGCGGTCGGTATCCAATATAGTAAAGTGATATGTAACCTCTACATTAGAACCGTCCTGAGATTTGAATGTAACGTCAACTTCTCCAGGTTTATGAGTAATCAGTTCAAAATACTTTCGCGTGGGATTGAATGCAGTCACGCTATATGTTGTAGCAATAGTCTGATCCGAGATAACAATATCATAGCTCGTTACATCGGCATCGGCAGGCTCTATCCGGGGACAAAGCGCATAGATGTCCATATAAGAGATCGTGATATCCTTATTCCCATCTCCGAGAATAAAGTTCTCTACCGGTTTAGCCAAAGCTGAGTGAATGGTCATCTCGGCATAGATATCAGGATTTTCAGTAACATAAGCACGTATAATGGCATCGCCTGCGACACGTTTAACACTAACTACACCTGTTCGCTTATTCACGATTGCGACATCTGTGTTATCAGAACTGAAATTAATGTCGGACGCTTTATATGTTTCATCATAAAACTGAAGCTCAGGCAAATAAGATTCATCGAAGTGAGCATTATATTCGGCATTAGAATAAGCAAAATGAACTATTCTTTCCATTTCGACATTAACAGAGTCGGAACCGAAACAGCTATCGGCTTTCACGGCCGATACCTTAGCTATAACTTTTGACGAGGTATCAAATTGGTCCATAGATACTGAGAACGTGCCATCAATAGCCGGAGTAACATCTACGGTCACAGAATCTTGCTTCTCCGATTTCAAAGTAACAGAGATCGTATAACCGTCAAGAGCTGTCTTGTTGTTTGCACGAGCAAATTGATCGGGAAGTTGAATATCATATTTTATATCAAGACGGCCCGACAGGGTCTGTTTTGCAAGCTTCATTTCGCTTAAAACGAGTTTCTCTACTACCGGTTCGCTAATAGGATAGGCACTCCAGTTAGTCGCAGCCTTAAAGGTATCGGCATAACCGGTGGGAACAATAACAGGAAAATCATATTTACCGCTTGCCTTTGCAAATGTAAATTTGTTTACTGTGAGTGGTGTAGTTCCACATATATAGAATGTGACCGCATTGTTTCCACCACATATATAGTTCTGATTCATAGCTGTCACCGACGCCGGTATGACAAGTTCGGTAATACCTGTATTCTTGAACAACTCGCGACCACCAATCGTGGTAAACCCTTCAGGAAGAATGATGGAAGTTATAGACGAACAATTTTGGAAAGCATACTGAGCGATACTTTTGGTATTGGGACTGAGTCTAATTGTTCCGGGCTTAACATCGATTGAATCTCCATGATATGCTATCGTGTTAAGGCTGGAACAATTTGCAAACGCGCTCTGGGGAATTGACGAAATCATGGAACTCATTGTGAGTTTTTCGAGTAATTTACACCCACTGAATATAGTATTTGCGAGTGCCGTGACCGAATTGGGTAGGATCACCTCCTTAAGCGAAATGCAATTTTGGAACATACCGGAACTTACCGATTTAAGCGCTGATGGAAGTGTAATGTTTGACAAGGCTGAACAGCCACTGAATGCACTGGCACCTATTGTGGTCACGCTCTCAGGGATACTGATGGATGAGAGCTTGGAGCAGTTAGAAAATATACTCGAAGGAAGTGCCTCGATATTCTCGGGCAGCGATATCGATGTCAGACTCTTACAGTTTTGGAAGCAGTTAGCTCCAAGTTTGTTAATCTGATTTCCCAACACGATAGATGTAAGACCACATCCATAGAAACAATAGTCGGGGATTGATGTCAGCGATGAGGTAATATTGATGTTATTTATCCCGGAACTCTGGAAACAGCGGCTTCCTAACACCGTGATACCTTCGGGAAGAGTCAACCCGGTCAATGCCGAGCAATATGCGAACGCATATGATTGAATTTCTGTGACAGTAGAAGGGATGTTTACTTTTTCCAAAGATGTACAATCCTGGAATGAGTACTGCGGAATTATTGTTATTCCTTCGGGCAAATTAATTGATGACATCTCGCTCGCGCTGTAGAATGCTTTATCATCAATAGCGGTAACTGAGAAACTGATACCCTGATACATTACAGTAGGTTCAACGATGACATCACCGATATAACCGGCCACGTTGGCAGCCTCTATTGACGAGTTATCGGTTTTATCATCAACAGTTCGATGGTATGTTACTTTGACTGTATTGTTATAATCTTCGGCCGATGTTATTATGTAGGACACACCGTTAACCGAAAAACGGTCACCCACTTTTACAGTTAAGCCAAATTCGTTGAACTTACCGAAAACACTCCAGCCATCGGCCATAGAGAACGCCCGGGTGTAACCAATCGGCACATTCAATATAGCATTGTCTGCCGCACCTACTCCAAAAGCATCGACTGCACACACAGGAGGATATGTCATATTCACTGTTACTGAATTCAGACCGGTACAACCGCTGAAACATTTCGATCCGAGCGATTTAACAGTCTCGGGTATCACGAGCGCTTTAATAGCCTTACAGTTCTCGAATGATGACACGCCAACAGTTTCAATCCCATCGAGCGAAACTTCCGATACTCCTGTTCCCTGAAACAGTTCATCAGGAATAACCTTCATATCAGAAGGTAACATATACTGAGAGAAGTTACTGCAACCCTTGAATACACCCTTGCTCAAAGAGGGTATTGCAGCACCATCAGCAAGCTCGAGCCGTGAAAGAGAACTGTTAAGAAAAGCATAGTCACCTATACGGGTAATCGAAGCTGGTAATGACACAACCGAAACTGAAGCCCCCTCGAAAGCATTAGCTTTGATTTCAGTCACGTTATATGTTTCACCGCCTACAGTAATGGTGGCAGGAACGTTTATTTCACCATCATATGGTGTCAAGATTTGGCCTTCCATCTCAAATGGTGCAGTCAGCGCTACCTTTCGGGTATTATAATTGGTCAGATTGTAATATAGGCCATCAACCTTGAATTCGGTTGTTGCACCGTCGGGTATAGGAGTAGGCGCAGCCTTGAAATGTTTCCAATCGCTTGGAACCATGTTACGAGAAAAATTCCATCCGTCCCAACATCCATCATCAAGCTCACGAGCTGAAGCACCCCAGCCCGAATAGCCAAATTTCGTGTCCTGACTGCCTTTTACCCAATAGGACCAATAGGACAGATACCAACCTGCGCCCCAAAAATCATCGGTGTCAATAGCCATCCAATCGTCATAATCATAGTCGCTTGTACCACCTTTATCAGGATCATAACCACGCGGATGTATAAAAACACCATTTTCCGAATAATATATCTGGTTATCTTTGGTATCTTTCAACGCGATTTCTCCATCTTGATCACAATCCCAACCGAAACCGTTTATAGTATAACCTCCTTTGGGATCTGTGGGGCTTGATACATTGGTATATTGTATTAAAGCATATAGTTGAGGATGATCTGCAACCACTGCGCGAATCATGTCGACACCGGTTGCCAATCCGTCCCATCTATAACCAAAAACAAGTGCATTCGATTCTTTAGGATCGTTCCACTGAATAACGAGCGCAGCCCTGTTTGAACCTTGTCCACTCCAGCTCTCGATCATGTCAAAGGTAAAATCACCTTCAGGGACAGCCAAATCATCGGGATTTTCGAATAGCGTAACGGCATCGGCAACAGCCTCTTTGGGGACGTATTTTATCCCTTGCACCGTTCTCGGGACATAGGCGTAAGCCCCGATAGCTACCGCCAGTGTCAACAGTAATAATTGAACTTTTTTCATTGTTATTAAATTGATTGTTTGATAATTATGGTATTTAATCCAAATCCGTACATAGTCTTTATAATTTTATTTGACTATAAGTTTTCTTGTTTTTCCATTCTCTTTGACGATGTATAATCCCGGGGTAGCATCGCTCAAGCTTTGGACCGGCGTCCCATCGATACGCCATATCTTTTGAACACAGGCAGGATCATCATCGGTTGTCACTTGATCAAAACCCGATGAATCAAAATGTTTGTAGTCGAGATCATGCCAAGGGGTGCTTGCTCCTGTGTATCCGTCAACAGCATCGGAGTCATCTGATGATTCCAGACGAGTATATTTCCAACCATCGACCGATCCATCGCTAAGTTTACGTGAGGTATAGCCCAGTCCCGAGTAGCTGAGGCTCTCTGAGTCGGTTGCACCTACCCAATAACTCCAGTAACCTTTGTACCAGCCGGCTTGCCAACGCATTGAAGGAAGATCGCCGAACTTATGCCAATGGTCATAGTCGTAACATGCGTATCCATAATTACGGGCATCTATAGGATGTTCAAGGATGTGTGTTTGAACAGAACGCTTAATAGCGTCCTCACACAAATCGGGAGTATCCCAGCCCGGTACTGATGTTTGACCAAGCAAAGTATTGGCCGAAAACCAGTTGAAACTGATGCAGGGATCTTCCCTGGCCGAGTCGAAGTCATATTCAATGTAGCCTGAGATAGTATTGTTGTCTGAATACCCTATTCCACAGACCGTATTTCCCATCGGTCCGGTAAATTGCGTGAACAAATATAGGTCGGGGCACTCAGTTGCTATGGCGCGGAACATATCTTCACCCGATGGGTGTACGGAGTCATCGGTCCATCGATACCCCCACACATAGGCCTTTTCGGCACCTCCGTCATCAAATTGAACAACAAGAGCAGCCTTATTAGAACCACTTCCGGCCCAATATTCTATTTTGTCCCACTGAATCACAAATGATCCGGCCGAGAAAGTCACTATCAGCAGTAATACAATTGATAATGAATGGCTTTTGTTTATTTTCATCTTTTATAGATATTATGTTTTAACTATTATATCAAATATTATCGGATCACAATATCTTGGATATGTAGATCAGCTGCCCTGCATAACTCGGTCGATGTCTCGCCAAGCCAACCGCAATACTGATTAAGTCCGGTATAGACACGCACAAAATCAATAGCTGGTAGATAGACCGGCTTCCCTTTGTCATCGACTGCCCAATCGATTTTAAAACTGTTCAGGTCGACATAATCGTTTGGATGATTGTCGACATAGCCCCAGTCAAAGCAGTATAGAATAAAGTATCGACCTAACCCGCTTGTATCAAACGCGTTTGGAGGCAAGCGAGTGCCTTTGAATGTTAATTCATCCGAATCGACCCACTTAGGCCAATAGCTTTGGTCATGAAAGATGTTTTTCGAGATGAAACCTGTTGTTCCATCCGAGTCTCGCCACGGGATATATTCTATATCAGACAGGAATCCGCTGTCGTCAGGAACAGGCAAGCGGTCATCGTTAGGTTTATGGTACTCAATCGAGTAGTGATGGCGCGTCTGGGTATCGTAATAGGCACTCCCCGCAAGTTCATACCATTGATCATCGGGGATGCCATTACAATTAGTGTCATAGCTTACTTCCACTATACCGGCTTCGGCCGAACCTCCTTTTCGGTTCTTATCGGTAAGTTCATAAAAAGAGTTACCCCATATCCTGAAATCATATTCCCCCGGCACGTTTATCACCGTATGATCGAAACCAAAAGTAACATAACCGCCATAACCTCCTAAAGATATCATGATGTCGTTTGTCCCAGAGATAGACTCCTCAACCTTCTGAAGCATTGACTCATAAGAGTCACCCTCTTCAAATCTTGGCATATCGTTGACAAACTGACCCGGCGCAGGACAGTATTCATATACCTTTGAAATATAAGGACTATACTCTACCTCCTCATGCATAACAACAATCTGAAAAGAAAAATCATAGGGAGTTTCGCTGTCAATGATTTTTAGCTCGACATCAAAAATACCTTCACTGGCCGATATGAAAATGTAGTCACGTTCGGTGCTGACGATTTCTCCATCAATCAGCCACTCATATTGCCGGCCTGTAAAAGCGGGGTGCAACGCCAGTTTTTGCATTCGCGGGATATGATACAGATCGTCAATTCCGAGGTTGACCATCGGTATATCTTCTTTACAGCCTGAAAGTAAAGAAGCCAGCAACAGATACAGTATTATTTTTTTCATTTTGTCAAAAAAGTTATGTGTGCGGGAATATCACCTGCTCGTACGCTCCACTTCTTGTATCCATCGGGCGAAAAACAATAAAGTGTTCCCGATGATACATAGTTTTTGGCATCTGTGACAAAAATGTCACCGGTCTCGGGATGTATAGCTATACCATAAGGGATTTGTATCTCTTTCTCAGTTCCGTCCTTTATGAAGTTGTCAGATATAATCTCTTTGGTTCGTACGTCAATGATGCCGTAGCTTATGGCGTTTGACTGAGAGTAATTATTCCATTCGGTCGCATAGTAATACATTTTATCCCCGTAGAATGCCATATTGGAACATGCAATAGGTATTGTGTCGGTGACATCCATTTGATTGTACCCGGCTTTCTTTGTCAACACATACAGTCGGGAAG
>CANOKG010000025.1 GCA_947566655.1 uncultured Muribaculaceae bacterium
ACATTGGAGATACTTCCAGAGAAGTGGCATATAGATGAAGGTCTTGAATCAACGGGTACGTTTCCGATCTGTGATTGGTGGAATAATATAGATGATCAACTTCTTGATTCTCTTATAGATCTTGGGATCTCCAATAATTATAATCTTGAAATGGCAGCCCACCGCATTGCCGTTGCTCAAAATACTGTAAGGTCAACGATGTCAAGTTATTATCCTACTATAAGATTCGATGCATCGTGGTCAAAAAATCGATCTTCAGGGATGACTGGTAATACTCCAAATGTTGCTATGGTGGGATCGTATTGGAGTTTAGGCGCAAGTTTTAGTTGGGAGATAGATTTGTTTGGCAAGATTACCAGTCAGGTAAAACAACAAAAAGCATTATATAGAGCGACTAAAACTGAATACGATGGAACTATGCTCGCTCTGTCGGCAAATATTGCAAAAGATTATATTCAACTTAGAGTCTGGCAATCGCAGCTTGAAGTTGCATTGGAACATACCCAAAGCCAAGCAAGAGTTGTTAAAATTACTGAAGATCGTCTCGAATGTGAACTTGGAAACATGCTTGACGTTACGCAAGCCCGCGAGTTGTACTATTCGACTAAAGCTTCGATACCGAAATTAGAGAATTCCATTCATACCATGATTAATGCCATAGCGGTTTTGCTTGGTGTAAATCCAGATGAAGTTTATCCAATATTGGCATCAAAAGCCCCCCTACCCGATTTCCATGCCATAATACCTATCGGAGCTCCTGCCGATTTACTTCGCCGACGTCCCGATATAGTAAAGGCCGAAAACCAATTAGCATCTTATGCAGAAGCTTTGGGGATTGCAAAAAAAGATTTCTTACCAACTCTAACTCTTAATGGTTCAATCGGTACTTCGGCCCATAAAGCTGATGATATGTTTGGAAAACAATCATTTTCCTATGCTATAATGCCGACTCTATCATGGACTCTTTTTGATGGTCTTGACCGTAAGTATAAAATTGCTATAGCACGAGAACAGCTTAAAATGGCATTCGATAATTACAATCTTACGGTTTTGAATGCCGTTAGTGATGTCGATAATGCCTTGTCATCATATAAAGCAGCATTGCTGTACATAAATGCCATGGAGAAAGTTTTAGAACAATCAAATAAATCATTTACTCTCTCTCTCGACTTATACAAAAGTAATTTGACTCAATTTTCCAATGTGGTAGACGCTCAGATGAATGTGTTGGAGAATCAGAATTCATTGATTGTAGCTCGTGGCGAGGCTTTGACCAATGTAGTTGAGCTTTTTGAAGCTATAGGAGGCGGTTATACCTGTAACTAAATTGGAGCTAATGGTATTTTAGTAATAAAAATCAAATTTTAATATTATGAGAAAAATATACACAATTCTGGTTTTGATAATGTCGTTAGTCTTTATTTCTTGTAGCCATGGAAATAAAGAAAACATTCAAGCCGAGACCAATTTGTCGGTTGATGTATCCCGACCGGTAGTCGATTCTGTTGTAATACATAAATCATTTCCAGGCTACTTGACGGCTAATACAAGTCTTGATATAGTAGCAAGAGTCAATGGTTATCTCGATGGCAAATACTTTAACGATGGTGATATTGTAGAAAAAGGAGAAGTTCTATTTCATATTGAAGATACTCAGTATCAGGATAAACTTCAACAGGCCGAAGCTCAGTTACAAACAGCAATAGCAACCAACGCTTATGCAACCAAACATTACGAAGCAATGAAGAAAGCCGCATTAAGTGATGCTGTTTCCCAGATGGATGTAATACAAGCCGAAAGTGCAATGAATGAGAGCAAAGCAGCCATCGAAAGCGCTAAGGCAGCTGTGCAAACCGCTCGTACAATTTTAAGCTATTGTACTGTCAAATCTCCAATAAGAGGCCGAGTCGCAGCACCAACTGTGACAATTGGAAATTATATATCGGGTGATGGATCTCCATTTAAACTTACAACGGTATATGACGATGATATTGTTAACGCACATTTTTCAGTCAACGATAATCAATACTTGGCGATAATAGATAACTTGCGATCCAATAAAGTCGATTATTCTAACGTGCCGGTACAATTTGGAGACTCTATAACATCTACTTATACAGGAGAACTGGCCTATATAGCACCTAATATAGTAACAAATACAGGTACTATTGACATGAAGGTGAATATAGACAATCCGGAAGGAAAACTTAAGGCCGGGATGTATGCACTGATATATATGCCGGTGGCTACTGATAATGCTGCGATAATGGTGAAAGATATGTCAATTGGTACCGATCAGTTAGGCAAGTATCTATATGTTGTCAATGATTCAAATAAAGTGGTTTATACAGCTATAGAGACTGGTGAACTTGTTAACGATTCTATGAGGATTGTAACGAAAGGACTTGATCCCAATCAGTGCTATGTTACCAAGGCTCTCCTGAAAGTAAGAAGTGGTATGACTGTTAATCCTGTTTTTAAATAATAAATGCGCACGTTATGTTCTCACGTTTTTTTATAGATCGGCCAATTTTTGCTACTGTGCTGGCAATAATAATGGTTTTAGCCGGACTTCTAACGGTTAAATTACTGCCTGTAGCTCAATTCCCAGATATTACCCCTCCTACAGTGAGAGTTTCAGCATCATATCCCGGGGCTGATGCTGCAACAGTGGCAGAGACCGTAGGTGTTCCGATCGAAGAACAAGTTAATGGTGTTGAAAACATGATGTATATGAGTTCAATATCGAGTCAAGACGGGACATATGATTTAACGGTAACTTTTGAAAATGGTACTGATCTTGATATGGCTACAGTGAAGGTTCAAAATCGGGTTGCAATGGCCGAACCATCACTGCCTACATCAGTTAAACAGCAGGGTATTTCAGTCACAAGCGAGTCTACTAACATTATATTGTTTGTGGCACTTCAGGGAGATAAAGACCATGACTATGACGGTCTTTATTTAACAAACTATGCTAAACTGAATATTGTTGATGAATTGGCTCGAATTGATGGCGTTGGTGGCGTTAATGCATTTGGAGCCGGAGAGTATAGTATGAGGGTGTGGCTTGATCCTGAACGCATGAGAGTCAGAGGTATTACTCCTCAGGATGTAATGACTGCAATACAATCACAAAATATGGAGGTTTCGGCCGGGTCTGTAGGTACGCCTCCCGATAACACCGACGACGCTTTTCAATTTACACTTGTTTCTCAAGGTAGACTTATTACAGCTGAACAATTTGCCAATATAGTTATTAAAAACGATTCGCAAAATATGTTACGTTTGGGAGATATAGCCAAAGTTGATCTTGGAAGTGAGAGTTATAGTGCTACTTCGACGGTATCAGGTAAGCAATCAGGCTTATTGGCCATATATCAGACCCCAGGTGCTAATGCCCTTGATGTAGCGTCTCGTGTTCAAGATCGGTTATCAGAACTTGAACCATATTTTCCCGAAGGTATACATTATAAGGTTTTGATGAATACCACAGATTTTGTTACAGAATCCATCGATGAGGTATTAATGACGTTTATCGAGACGACATTGATTGTAATGCTTATTATCTTACTGTTTTTACAAAACTGGAGAGCTGTTATTATCCCTATAATTACAATCCCGGTGTCGTTGATAGCGACATTTGCCGTTATGAAATTATTGGGATTTTCAATTAATACGCTTACGTTGTTTGGTTTGGTTTTGGCTATAGCAATAGTAGTAGACGATGCGATAGTGGTCGTTGAGGATTGTGCCCGATTAGTAAATAACGGATCATTGACACCGCGTCAAGCTGCCGAGAAAGCAATGGTGGAACTTCAGGGACCTGTTTTAGGAGAAGTCCTCGTTTTATTGGCAGTTTTTATTCCAACCGCATTTATAAGTGGAATTACCGGAGAACTTTACAAACAGTTTGCGCTCACTATAGCTGTATCTACTGCATTCTCTGGTTTTAATGCTTTGACCTTCACTCCAGCGATGTGTGCATTATTTCTCAAGAAACAAGATGCAGAGCCTCGTTTCTTCGTGTATCGTTGGTTTAATATGGTTTGGGCGAAAATAGTCGGCTTGTATACATCTACTATAGGTAAGTTGTTGCAGCATCCAATCGCTGCAATACTAATGTATGTTGTGTTATGCACCTTGGCATTTTGGGGATTTTTGAAGTGGCCTACCTCTTATGTACCTGAAGAAGATATGGGGTATTTCATGACGTCAGTTCAATTACCAACAGGAGCTTCGCTCGAACGAACAGAAAAAATAATGGCTGAGGTGACAGACCGATTACTTGTGCAACCTGAGGTTGATGATGTCATAGCTGTTTCGGGAATGTCTTTCTTGGCAGGCGGTAGTGGGAGCAATTACGGGTCGCTGTTTGTTGTAATGAAACCTTGGAATGAGCGTAAGGCAAAAGATGAATCTGCATCGGCTGTGATAGATCGAATGAATATTAATCTATCTGATATTCAGGAAGCTGAAATATTTTCTATCAATCCTCCTGCAATTCCCGGACTTGGAATGTCATCGGGATTACAAATGCAATTACTTGATATAAACAATCTTGGGCCTAAAGAAATGAAGCAAGCTGTGGAGGAAATTACACGAAAGGCTTCGGGTAATAAATCAATTGCAAGCGTAACAACACTCTATGAAGGCGAAGTTCCTCAGTATAGGATCAATATAAATCGAGATAAAGTGAAATTACAAAAACTTTCGCTGAGTAGTGTTTTCTCTACATTATCAAGCTATATGGGAGGAAGTTATGTAAATGATTTTGTCGAATTTGGTAGAGTATACCAAGTTAACATAAGTGCAAATGCCATGGCGCGCGGACAAATTGAAGATGTGTTGAAGCTGAGTGTGCGCAATGGTGATGGTGAAATGGTACCGTTTGCCTCTTTTGCAACATTAGAGCCAACAATGGGGCAATCGACAGTGAGTCGTTACAATATGTATCAAACAGCATCTATTACTGCGACTTCTGCCCATGGTACAAGTTCTTCAGAAGGAATTGGTGAGATGGAGCAGATTGTAAAGGAATCACTTGGAAGCGCATTCTCTTATGCTTGGACAGGAGAAGCTTATCAAGAAACACAATCGGGTACAACTGTGGGTTTGGTTCTAATATTTGCTGTTATAGTTACTATTTTGGTTTTGGCAGCTCAGTATGAAAGTTGGACTGATCCTGTGGCAGTAGTAATTTCAATGCCAACAGCAATTTTAGGTACTATTATTGGATGTTGGTTTATGGGACAAAGTGTAAGTATCTATACTCAAATAGGAATTATATTGTTGTTGGGTTTATCAGCTAAAAATGCAATTCTTATAGTTGAGTATGCGGTAGATTTCAGAAAATCAGGGAAATCGATAAGAGATTCGGCAAGGGATTCCGGAAATATTCGTTTCAGGCCTATTATGATGACAGCTTTTGCATTTGTATTTGGTGTTATGCCTATGTTGTTTGCAACTGGGGCCGGTGCTGAAAGTCGTATTTCGCTTGGTGCAGCTGTAGTTTTTGGAATGGCAGTAAATGCAATAGTAGGCACATTGTTTGTTCCTAATTTTTGGGAGTTGCTACAGCGTTTTCAGGAAAAATATCTAAGTAAAGTTTTTGGAGGTAAACTTACAACTAATACTGCCGATAATTCAGCCTCTACTATAAAAACCTCTGATGATATATAATTGATTATACAAATTAAATAGTTCCGACATAAAAATCTATTATATGTAAAACTTCAGCTATAGTATTGTGAAATACTTTAGCTGAAGTTTTAATTATTATACCTTGGTGATATCTTTTATTGTCCGTGCTTCTACTAATCGCTCATGTGTCGATACATGGCGATGTCTATTAATTACATATTGTTCATAATAGGATATCAATAATGCTGTTAGCGGAAGGGCTATGATCATACCCAGTAATCCGAGTAGAGTTCCCCACACGGAGAGCGATAAAAGAATAATAGCGGGATTCATACCCATAGCTTTTCCCATAATTTTGGGCGTAAGAATCATGTCGGCCGTTATTTGTGCTACAGCATATACGGCAACACATTCAAACCATATCGTCCAGAAATCCACGCTTTGGTCAACCGAATAAACAATGCAAAGAATGGTAACTGGCAGTATTGAGACGTAGACCATATACGGTACCATGAATAATACTCCGTTCATTATTCCGATAACAATACCTAATGGCAATCCTACAATAGAGAATCCCGCTGAATAAATCACTGCTACGATCAATGCAATTAATGCCTGACCTCTGAAGTAATGATTCATACTCTTTTTGATGTCACGACCTATTTTATAAGATATGCGACGATACTTGGGTGGAACCATAAGACGGAAACTAAGCATAAGACGTTCGTAGTCGGCCATTATGAAAATTACATACAAAAAGACAATAAACCAAGCTAATACACTCAGTATGACACCAACACTATCGCTTATAACATTAACTCCTTTATTGATAAATGCCTGTATATCTTGAGTTGAAATATCTTCAGCAAATTTTTTGAGATCAAAATGGTTACGGAGCAAATCATGGATTGAGTCGGGTAAAAACGGGATCGTTATGTCATTGGATTCGGCATATTTTTGTAAAAGCTCGGCCATTTGGTGGAGTTCTTTGATTATAGATGGAATAAAGAAATATCCCAAAAGGCTTAATACCGTGGTAACCTCTATTAAAGTGAGTGTGATAGCTAATATTCGTCCATGTGTATGCAATAGTTTACGATTGTATTGTACAATAGGTTCGAGCATGTAGGCTATTAAGCATGCAACACAAAAAGGTAGCAGTACCCCTTTTAAAATACCGAGCAGATATATTATTGAAGCTACAATGGCTACAGATATCAAAATACGTATTACGCGATCAAATGTGTATGGACGCGAGTCAAGTATTGCCATGACAGTTATTGGTTATAAACGAGTGTGTGTAATATAATGACAAATTCAACTGGATCTTCCAGCGTGCGGGTTGTCATAAGCATAAGTTCTACATCGGGGAGTCCCGGAGCATAAGGTGGTTGAAAATATTTAAAATCGGACAAAGCCATGAATCCGTGTCGATTGTAAAAAGAAATTCTGCGCGGAGCGTCTTCATTTGAATCAGGTAATTCTACCTCTACAACAACAGGCTTGCCATCAGCAAAATGTTTTATGCTTTCAATGATGTTACCGCCGATCCCATTGGACCTGAATTTTGATTCAACTGCCAGGTGTTCAATATATAAAGTTTTCGGTAATTCCCAAATTGAAACAAATCCTGCAAATTCTCCATTCGGTGTAATAGCGGCAAATAGTTTGAAAAAGGGCATTCGCGATTCAATGAGACTTGTTATCGAAGACCACGGGCGGCGTTCGGCTTCTGGAAATGAACTGTGATATAACGTATGTATTTGACTCAAAAATGTATTTGATGATGAGTCCACAAGTTGCAAAGTGATTTCGTTCATTGTAAAGAGTGATGAAAATTTATTGTATAACTACAAAAATATAAATTTTTTACCTAATTTTGCACATTGTGCGATAAAAATTGCAATTTAATAATCAATATATTCTTATAACACATTATGACTAAACAAGTTCAACTTTATCTCAACGACAAGGCATGGGCTCGTTGGACAGCTTTGGTGCTCATTGCATTAATGATGTTCTTTGCCTATATGTTTGTTGATGTAATGGCTCCTTTGAAGAGCCTTTTAGAGCCTCAATTGAGCTGGAATTCGGCTGCTTATGGAACATATCGTTCTTCAGAGTACATTCTTAACGTTTGTGGCTTTTTAATTATTGCCGGTTTTATACTTGATAAGACCGGGATTCGTTTTACCGGGCTTTTGTCGGCCTCATTAATGGTTATAGGTGCCTTAATAAAGCTTTATGGTATTAGCTCCTGGATGCAAGGTACCGGTTTGGAATCATGGCTTAATTCTTGGTGGGAAGCAATGCCTGCAAGTGCAAAGATGGCATCGCTTGGGTTCATGATTTTTGGTTGTGGTTGTGAAATGGCCGGTACTACAGTGTCAAAGGCGATTGCAAAATGGTTTAAAGGTAAGGAAATGGCACTTGCTATGGGCCTCGAAATGGCTATAGCTCGCATTGGAGTATTTGCAATCTTTTCAATATCTCCATTGATCGAAGCGTTTACCGGCTCGGTTGTTACTCCAGTGGCATTTTGTGCAGCATTAGTTTGTATTGGACTTGTCACCTATTCAGTCTTCTGCATTATGGATACTAAGTTTGACCATCAATTAGGTAAAGATAATGCCAATGAAGATGATTCTGATGAAGAATTTAAAGCTTCAGATATTAAAAATATCTTCTCGAGCCATATTTTTTGGGTTGTCGCACTACTGTGTGTGCTTTACTATTCGGCAATTTTCCCATTTCAAGCTTATGGTGCAGAAATGCTTCAATGTAATATTGGAGATATTTCAGCACAAGAGGCGTCCAATATTTTCCGTTGGTTCCCCATTGGAGCGGCTGTAATAACAGTGTTCTTAGGTAATTTTCTGGATCGAAAAGGCAAAGGTGCCACCATGTTGATATATGGAGCTCTACTACTTATAGCATGTCATTTGGTATTTGCCTTTGTTCTGCCGGCTACCCATAGCAAGTTTGTAGCCTACGTGACAATAGTTGTTCTGGGTATATCGTTTGCTCTGGTTCCAGCTGCCCTATGGCCTTCAGTTCCTAAAATAATTGAAGAAAAGGTACTTGGAAGTGCTTATTGTCTGATATTCTGGGTTCAGAACATTGGTCTGTGTCTTGTACCGTTACTTATTGGCTATGTGCTTGATGGTGTAAATGCTTCTAATCCCATAGTTAAAGAGGAACTGGCTCAACTTGAACAGTGGAAGGAACTTGGACAGGAAGCTCCTGATGGATTCTTTATTCATTACAACTACACTGTACCGATGATTATCTTTGCATGTTTTGGAATATTGGCACTACTACTTGCAATGTACTTAAAAACGCTTGATAAGAAAAAGCATTATGGTTTGGAACAACCTAACATCAAGTCCAATGTATCGGCCGAGTTTGCAGAAGTGGAAACCGCTGAAGAGTAATAATTTTATATACACTTGTACAATAAAGAAATGGACGCAAATAACTTTTGCGTCCATTTCTTTATTGTACAAGTGTGATTATGTTCAGCACTGAACAAGGGTCAATAGAAGTTCTTTGCCATCTTCGCTTTCTTCGATATTGATTTTGCCTTCTCGTGCGAGCCAGCCTATAGCGGTGTAAACTTCTTTGTCTTTTAGTTTGGTAATTTTTTTCAACTGTTTTGTGCCTAATACATCGGCTTCATTCAGTGCGTTCCATACGAGACCTGCATAATTACCAATTTTCTCTGAGTTCATAATACTTGAATTTAATTGTTAAACTTTGATCTTACTATATCTTTATTTATAATGTAAATGATATGTAGTTAGTTCTTATAGGTCACAAAAATAGGACAAATTTAATACAAAGCAATATAAATTTGCGAAATTTTGCATTTTTACATCGATAAATATTGTTATTGTGAAAACTTAATAGTTGATTTTGAAACAAAATTCATTGATCTGTGAAAAATGAGTATCTTTGTAGTTGTTATGGAATATCCAATGTTAGTAGTCAAGAATACCGGAAGTTGGTATATTGTTAGGACACCTTCTGGTGATCTCGTTAATTGTAAGATAAAAGGTAACTTTCGTCTTAAGGGATTACGCACAACCAATCCTGTTGCGGTAGGTGATCATGTGTCAATCATTCAAAATCATGATGGTACGGCATTTATCACTGCAATCAGGCCTCGTTCAAATTATATTATTAGGCGCGCCAGTAATCTCTCAAAGGAATCTCATATATTAGCGGCTAATCTTGATTTGGCCATATTGGTAGTGACTATCGCCCACCCTGCAACTTCAACTACATTTATAGATCGTTTTTTGGCTACTGCCCAAGCTTATGGTGTTCGTACAATGATAGTTTTTAATAAGATAGATCTATTGGTTGACCAATATGATCAGGAGTTATTGGCGGCAGTGAAATATCTGTATGAATCGATTGGTTATGAATGTGTTGAAGTTTGTGCCAAAACAGGAGTTGGAGTTGATTCATTAAGATCGAGATTAAAAGGCAAGGTATCGCTGATATCAGGGAATTCAGGAGTAGGAAAGAGTACGTTGATCAATGCTTTAATACCAGGTCTTCAACAGCGCACAGCCGATATCTCCGATGCACATGATCAAGGAACGCACACAACTACATTTTCTGAGATGTTTGAATTACCCGATAAGACAGGATATATAATTGACACCCCGGGGATAAGAGGTTTTGGTACAATAGAAATGGATGAGCATGAAATATCTCATTATTTCCCCGAAATTTTTGAAGAAAGTAAAAATTGCCGCTTTGGTAATTGTACCCACACACACGAACCTCATTGTGCAGTATTGGCGGCTGTTGAAGATCACCGTATCGCACAATCTCGTTACAATTCTTATCTAAGTATACTTGATGATATAGCTCCCGATAAGTATAGAAAGCCGTTTTAGAATCGATATTTTAATGAATAAAATCAAACATTGATTGACTTATATTTGTTTAGATTAGGTAGTAATCATAAACTAAACAAATTATCCTATGAAAGATCCGATGTTCAATATCACATACGGCTTGTATGTCATCACTGTGTCAGTTAATGGTCGAGATAATGGTTGTATAGCCGATACATTGTCCCAAGTTACAGTAGAACCCGAACGGGTATCACTTTGTATCGAGAAAGATACTCTAACTTGTGAAATGCTGTCGACTTCCCGTAAATTTACAGCCTCGATTATAAGTAAGGACGCTGATAAGTCTATTTTTCAACGTTTTGGCTTCCAGTCGGGACGTGATGTAGATAAGTTCGCTGATTTTGCCGATGTTAAGCGTGTATCAAATGGAACACTTGCCGTGACTGTTGGAACCAACGCCTATATTTCAGCCGATGTAGTTGATTCTATAGATTTGGGCACTCACATTCTGTTTATTGCAAAAGTTACCGAGAAACAAATGCTTAATGATTCTCCATCAATTACGTATACTTATTATCGCGAACATATTAAAACAGTTCAACAAAATGTTGAAGCTGAACATGCGAAGAATACTGATAGTATGGAGCGTGTTATTTGGCGCTGTAAAGTTTGTGGATATGAATATGTAGGTGATGAATTACCTGCCGACTATATCTGCCCGGTATGTAAGCAACCGGCTTCAGTATTTGAACGTGTTGTTGAAAATATAGGTGGTACTGAAGAGCCTAATAAATATAAAGGTACAAAGACTGAGAAAAATCTCAGAGAAGCATTGGCCGGTGAGAGTATGGCTCGCAATAAATATACTTTCTTTGCCGAAGTCGCCCGTAAGAATGGTTTTGAACAGATTGCTGCGCTGTTTATTAAAACAGCCGATAATGAGAAAGAACATGCACGCCTTTGGTGTAAAGCTCTTGGAGAAATATACGATGATACTGCAACTAATCTTTTGCATGCAGCTGAGGGTGAAAACTACGAGTGGACCGATATGTATGAACGATTTGCAAAAGATGCCGAGGAGGAAGGCTTTGTAGCTTTAGCTCATCAATTCAGGCGTGTAGCTGAAATCGAGAAACATCATGAGGAACGATATCGTGCATTGTTGCATAATGTTGAAGCACATGAGGTATTCCGCAAGAGTGGAGTCAGTGTATGGGAATGTCGCAATTGCGGGCATATCATTTTGTCGGTTGAAGCTCCTAAGGTTTGCCCTGTGTGTCATAAACCACAAGCTTTCTACGAGATTAATCCAACAAATTATTAAATTACTGTTTAAGTAATATAAATCCGGCTACAACATCACAAATTGTATGGGTGTTGTAGCCGGATTATTTATGTGTATTATATGTTTACATGAATAGTGTTATACCTATAGACAGCGGATTGAATTTTGGTGTCATCGGTGTTTTTAGTGCCGACTGTGGCGAGTATCTAATATACAGACCATTCCCTTTATAGAAGGTAATCGCTCCGTAGAGGTCAAATGTTACGATTCGTCGGCCTATACCCTCACTGTACTCTTCTATTTTGTGCCCATTGGCATTCTCGTATGTCGACTTGAGTGATGCATGAGTGTTGATATTGAATATGCCACCGGCTGTCAGAGCCAATGTAGTTCTCGGAATATGTTGGGTGAAAAGAAGAGGAAACCCAAGGCTGAATACTTTAATTCGTGATCCACCATGGTGTGCTCCATCGGGATAAGGTGAAATAGTGATCTGACCTGATCCCGGTGAGATCATGTAGTGATCGGTGGTAGTCATCTTGTAATTTCTCCAGTCAAGTCCTATACCTAAAGAAACTGATATTGATTTATGACTATATCTTACACCAAGGGTATTTAGCCAACTTATTTCGAATGACTTTGACCATTGTAGATCAAGACCCGATGGTTGATCTAACGCTTTTACCATGCCTATGTTTAAGCCACCGGTTATGATGTCCCAATGAGAGGAGGTATTTACACCAAGTCCATTATTTAGGTTGAATGACTGGAATTTGAATGTATACTGTGAAGTGGAAAAGCGCGAAGGTTGTTTATAGTCGGCGATGTATATCGATTCATTGTCATCTACGTTTACGGCAATGCCATTGTTTGTTTCAGTGATAACAACAGTCGATGGATTATTCATACTAAAGATGGTATCAGGGACTTCAGTTTCGGCTACCATACAGTGAGTTGAAAGTAGTACAGTTAATGTACTTGCGATATATTTTTTCATATATTCTAAAAATTAACGTTTATACCAATCGAGAAATTTCGGAAGGATGGACCATATTGATGTTCCATAGATTTGATAGGGCTCCATTTAGCATATATACCTATAAAATTTGTAAAACCTACGGTAGTCATGATGTCGGCGGTCAACAACCGTTGATTCAATCCGCCTATTGACTCGGTATACCTTGTGTGGTTCGCATTGTATCGATTAGTTGCTGTGGAGTTAACGTTAAAGTTAACAATGCCAGCTAAACCAATAGCAAAGTTCTTGTATAATCGTTGTGTGTACATCAAAGGTATTTGTATGCGCCATGAATCCAATCGGGCAAATTCTACTTCTACATCTTCTGGGGCTTCCACAACCGATAAGTAGTCGTTTTCACAAGAAAACACGCTATTATCATTCGCTAATACTCGATTGAAACCAAATCCTATACCAATACCAAGTGTAGTATAGCGTGAAGTTTGCCAATCTACGCCAATAAGATCAATCACAGATACCTCAAAAGAGTTCTTGATTCCAGCTTTTGAATCATAGTTGAAGTTCCATCCCCAAGTAATGTATTTCATTCCGGTTACGTAACGCTTGGTTTTCCATGGCTTTTTAGACACTACACCGGCCCTGCTTTTGTCATTAATTTTTGAACTTTTGAATAGTGATAGTTTAAACATTAGATCCTCGTTCTCGTCAAATAGCTTTTCGGTCGGTTCATTTGAATTTGGAATGTTACAGACTTCATAATGGTATCTATTAAATGATCCGGATCCATTCTCAGTTGGAATGTCAACAGTCACTTCAGTTTTGTTCTTATTGCGTATAATCTTAACATTCTGTGGATTGTTAATCGCTTTGATCGTGTCTGACGGTTCATCGTTTTTGGCCCACATTGATGGCGTTGCCATTAGTAGAGCAAACGTTAGAGTTATTAATTGTTTCATAATATGATATTGTTAGATTGCTATGATTTCAGAATGCTGTCAAATTTTTCGGGCGAGACTTTGCCCTCGATATAGTAAAGGTTGAGAGTAATTTCTCCGGTTTCTTCATTAGTACCTGCTGTTGTTATAAGATAACGGTTTATCTTTCCGTTGGCAGGTAGAACGTAAAATCCGTATGTTATAAGGCCTTCGTTCATGTGGACAGTGCGTGTTAGAGCTTGGGTTCCATCGGCCTTTATAGCTCTCTCGATTTCGTTAACCAACTGTTGATTCCCGGTTACTTTTAAACTACGGTACAGTGATATTAGTCCATTCCACTCGTCTAACTGTTTGCCATTCGCAGTCAGGTAGGTAACTCCCTGGCTCGATATTGTCGGTTCGTTGAAGAACCGGTCTACTTTCAGTCCCCTTTGAGCAAAAGCTACTATTGAGACTGCAAGTATTGTTAAAAAGATGATTACTCGCTTGTTCATGGAACTGTTAATATTTATGTGTTAAGGTTTATGTATATACTATTGTTGTAGGTTTCCTAATATTTCTTTCATATCAAGATCGGTGCGGTTTTGAGCGTTTTCGTTAGCTTCGGCAATAAGATCGAGACTCTGTTTGACCATTTCAAAAATGATTTTGTCATCGGTAATAGTTTCTCCGTCAACAATGGCGTAGCTTGTTGAGGTGTCGTTATTGTCAGCAAGTCCAATAAAGCCAATTGTAGCTACGAATGCAATAGATGCGGCTACGGCAATGTGGTGTATTGAGACTTTGAATCGTCTAACGGTAAGTTTATTAGTGTGTGGTTGTATCATTGAGTAGCCAAGAACAGCCCGGGCTTCGTCAATAAGTGCTGACGAAAAGGTGGTGTTGCAGAGCTCTTTTTTTAACTGACGTTCTTGCTCAAGTGACGTGTCTGCTTGAAAATATTTCTCTATAAGTATATGTAGTTCCTGTTTATTCATTATTATGTTGTTTAATAGTTTAGGTTGTAGATGTTTCTTACTGTTGAACGGGCTCTGGAGACTATCATTCTTACATTGGCCGGTGTCAAGTCGAAGTGTTCGGCAATCTCTTCAATAGTCCATTCGTCACGGTCACGTTTGAGTAAAATTTCTCGGTCTCGATTAGATAAGTAACGGTCGATAATGTCATTGACTTCACTAATAACTTGTTCTCGTTGATCTTTGTCAACGTCTCCATTATCAGGTTCCGGTATGCCCTCAATTGGTGCCTGACAGTGCTTGGCAAGATCATGATATCGGTCAATTGAAAGATTACGAACGGTGACATTTAGAAGGCCTTCGGCATGTGACTCGTGTTCTATGTCTATACGTGAGCTCCAAAGTCGAACGAAGGCGTCCTGTAATATATCTTTGGCGTCATTGTCGTCTCCGACCACATTACGTGCACGAGAAATTAGTCTGTTCCTCAGCCGACCATAAACCGATGTCAATATTTCTTTTTTCATCTCAATTAATATACTCCATTTTGTTCGTTTTGCAACAACGACTGAGAAAAAAATCAATATATTTTATTAATATACGTTGTAAGTACTTACTAATAGGCGTATTATGACTATTTCAAAATGAAAATTAAGTGAAATTAATGCATTGTAAAATAAAAAGAGTCCGGTACAATACCGAACTCTTCCTATTTTCTGGTTAAATTTTAATCAGTCCAATTTTTTTGCGTCAGTCTACATTGTGTTAAATAGCCTCTTCTGTGAGGACATAATATTAGGAGAATCATTTCAAAGCAGCGCGTAGAGAGTCGGCAGCGGCCGCGATACCATCAGCATCTTTGCCTCCGGCTTGTGCAAATCCAGGTTGACCACCACCACCACCTTTTATACATTTAGCGGCTTCCCTAACTATTGTCGAGGCATTCAGGCCAGATTTTACAAGGTCATCAGTTAACATAACTGTCAGCAATGGCTTTCCGGCCGGGTCTGTTGTTGCAGCAATGAAGGCTGTGTGTTCAGGCGAGAGTGTACGTACGTTAAATGCAACTCCTTTAACGACATCGGGGATACGCACGCCCCACAGAGACGTAACGGTTATACCGTTTACTATCGGTGCCTTTGCTATGGTTTCCTTGGCAATATTGGCAACGCGCTCGTTAAAGTAGTCTTCGGCTTGACGTTTGAGATCGGCATTTTCGTCAATGGCACGTCTTAGAGCTTGAATAACATTAGGAGTATTATTCAGCATAGTCGAAATCTCTTTTAATGTTTCGGTCATTGTATCGATGACAGTTTCAACATTAGAACCGGTAATAGCTTCTATACGGCGAATGCCAGCAGCAATGCTACTTTCCGAAACAATTTTAATCATACCGATATTTCCTGTGTTTGCTACATGAGTACCGCCACATAGTTCAACCGATTCACCGTATTTGATAACGCGAACTTCTTCACCATACTTTTCTCCGAATAAAGCCATAGCGCCCATTTCCATAGCGTTGTCAATTGGTATATTACGGTGCTCATCAAGAGATATGGCTTGGCGTACACGACTATTGGCCAGACGTTCTACTTTACGAAGTTCTTCGGGTGTTACCTTTTGGAAATGAGAGAAGTCAAATCTAAGCACTTCAGGAGATACATACGAACCCTTTTGTTCAACATGGGTTCCTAAAACTTCTCTGAGTGCCTGATGCAACAAGTGTGTTGCTGTGTGATTACAAGATGTCGCGAGGCGGGCATTGGTGTCTATCTTTGCTTCAAATGTTGCCGATACATCGGTAGGGAGCTTCTTTGTCAAATGTACTCCAATACCATTTTCGCGTTTTGTATCGTAGATCTCAATTATTTCACCATCGACCGATGTAAGTGTTCCTCGGTCTCCTACCTGGCCTCCCATTTCGGCGTAGAAAGGTGTTGTTGTCAAAATGACTTGAAAATATTCGCGGTCTTTTTGTTTAACTTTACGGTATCGGAGAATCTGGGTGGAAGTTGATGCACAGTCATAACCAATAAACTGTTGTTCCCCTTCTCTAACAGTAACCCAGTCGGTAGCTTCTACAGCAGCTGCATTACGCGCACGTGTTTTTTGAGCATCCATCTCCGCGTCAAATTGCGCTTGATCCAAACTCATCCCGTTTTCTTTAAGAATAAGCTGCGTCAGGTCCAGAGGGAACCCGTAGGTGTCATAAAGAACAAATGCTTCTTTTCCTGAAATTTCATTCTTGCCTGCCGTTTTTGCGGCTTTGATTGCGGAATCAAGCATCTTGATGCCATTTTCAAGAGTACGAAGGAAAGAATCTTCTTCCTCCTTGATAACTTTCATTATCAAGTCCCTTTGTTTGGCTATCTCAGGATAAGCAGTCCCCATACTATCGATTAATGTATCGACGAGACGATACATAAATGCTTGTTTTTGGTCAAGGAATGTGTATGCATAACGCACGGCACGACGCAGAATACGTCTGATTACATATCCCGCTTTGGCATTGGAGGGTAACTGTGAATCGGCTATGGAGAAAGATATTGTGCGAACATGGTCAGCAATTACTCTCATCGCAATATCAACTTTTGGGTTTTCTCCATATTTTTTCTCCGATAAGATTGAAATACGATTTATGAGAGGCGTAAATACATCGGTGTCATAGTTTGATGTTTTTCCTTGTAATGCCATGCAAAGACGCTCAAAGCCCATGCCTGTGTCTATAACCCGAGCCGGTAGGGCTTCGAGTGAGCCATCGGCCTTTCGGTTATATTGCATGAAAACGAGATTCCAGATTTCGATTACTTGTGGATGGTCATGGTTTACAAGTTCGGCTCCGGGTTTAAGTGATCGTTCACTATCGGGTCGGAGATCAATATGTATCTCTGAACAAGGACCGCATGGTCCGGTATCTCCCATCTCCCAAAAGTTATCATGTTTATTACCATTGATAATATGACTTGCCGGTAGGTGTTTCTCCCAAATAGATGCCGCTTCATCGTCACGTCCAAGTCCCTCTTCCTTTGCTCCTTCAAAAACAGTTGCATATAGTCGTTCGGGATCAAGTTTTAATACATCAACGAGATACTCCCAGGCCCAATCAATAGCCTCTTTTTTAAAATAGTCACCAAATGACCAATTGCCTAACATCTCAAACATTGTATGATGGTAGGTGTCCATTCCGACCTCTTCGAGGTCATTGTGTTTGCCACTTACACGAAGACATTTTTGCGAGTCGGCAACGCGCTTGTATTTGGCCGGTGCATTTCCCAATATGATGTCCTTGAACTGGTTCATACCGGCATTAGTAAACATTAGAGTAGGATCGTCCTTGATCACCATAGGTGCTGAAGGAACTATCTGGTGTCCCTTTGATTCAAAAAAACTCTTGAAAGAGTCTCTTATTTCCTTTGCTGTTAGCATATTATTATGTAATAATTGTTGTTCTTGTTGAATATTTCAGATGGTTTGATTATATTTGCGTGTTCAAACAGTGCAAAATTACTGTTTTTTTTGGTAAAGTGCAATCAAAGTGGGTCGTAAAGTATACTACATATATAACCAAATAACCGATTCTTATGAACGTGTTTACCGATCGCGTCAACAACGCTTTTGGAGTGGAGTTTTGCGCGTTGGGGAGATATCGGGCATTGTCGCATTGATTGGATTGGGGGTATATAGTCTGATTGAGATGCCTCGTGAAAAACTACTGAGAGCTGATAATGAACAGTTGAGATCTCAGATCGCATCTATTGATAGGAGGCTTACGGTCGCGCTTGATGTAATGGATAATTTGGCGGAGCGTGATAATAACTTGTATAGAGTCATGATGCAGTCTGATCCGATTAACGAAGCTCAACGTTATGCAGGTATTGATCCTGATGATTCAGGGCTATCCTTAAACTCTTTAAATGATGCAGAACTTGTAACTGGGGTTGCTCGGAAAATGAGCGCTCTTGAACAATCAATATATACTCAGATAGGTTCATTTGACCAGTTGCGTGAACTGGCATCTCAGCGTCATGACCGCTTACGTCATATTCCATCTATCCAACCGGTTGCTAATAAAGACCTTAGGCAAATGGCATCGGGGTATGGTCGTCGTGTTGATCCCGTATATGGTACTATTAGATTTCATGAAGGAATGGACTTCTCAGCACCTATCGGCACTCCGGTTTATGCAACGGGTGACGGTGTTGTAAAAACGGCAGGGCGAAGTATGGCTGGTTATGGCAATATGATAGATATTGACCATGGTTTTAACTATACGACTCGCTATGCCCATCTTAGTGAAGTACTTGTTAAATCGGGACAAACAGTTAAGCGCGGAGATTTAATAGGTAAAGTAGGCAATACTGGAAAATCTACCGGATCTCACCTACACTATGAGGTGAGATTAAAAGGGGTCGCTCAGAATCCTGTGAATTATTATTTTCAGGATCTTACTCCCGAAGAGTATGCTTTAATGGTTGAAGCGTCAGAAAATGCCGGTCATGTAATGGATTAATTAAAGAACACACTGTTATACCATGAATGAAGAACTTAATAAAAAATATTATAAGATAAGTGAGGTCGCGGAAATAATAAATGTGGCTCCTTCTACACTGCGTTTTTGGGAAGGGCAATTTACAATAATAAAACCGCGGCGAAATGAGAAAGGAACTCGCTTCTATACTCCCAAGGATATAGAAACAATAAGAATGATTCATTTTCTTGTAAAAGAAAAAGGTTTAAAGCTTGAGGCAGCTCAGGATCAGATAAAGCGTAACCACAGTGGTGTAAGTCGTAAGTATGAAGCAATTGAACGGCTTAAGAATATTCGTGAAACGTTGCAACAAATGCTAAATGCTATAAATTCGAAAGCATCTTATTACAAAAAATAATTATTGTATGAAAATAAAAACAGTATTTATGTTATAACGGCGCATGGTAAAAAGACTGTGTTTACCGATATAATATAACGTGAGTTCGATGAAAATAATCAAAAGAGAGTCAGTTGTTTAGAGTATCCC
>CANOKG010000026.1 GCA_947566655.1 uncultured Muribaculaceae bacterium
ATACTGGCTTGTAAACAAAGTGATAATGTGTTCTATGCCGATGCCAGCTATACTCCCGGCATAACAGTTATAAAAACCCGAGGTACTGTCGATGTTAAAGATGATCAGGTTTTTACAAGTACAGGACTCGTTGATCAGGATGGCTTGGCTTATTCCTATACCTACATATACTGCATGACTGAGGATCAGCGCGGTAGAGTGTGGATCGGAACCGATAACGGGGTTGTTGAAATTTCCCGACCTGATGTTATAAGTGGCAGTACATTCAGTGTAAATCACTTGAAAGTGCCACGTAAGGACGGAACCAATTTTGCCGATTATCTGCTTGATGGCGAGATGGTATTGTCGATTGCCATAGATCCTTCAAACAGAAAGTGGATTACAACCATGCGCTCCGGAGTCTACCTGGTAAGTGAAAACGGTGACGAGATACTCGAACATTTTGATCCTACCAATTCTCCTCTTACCGATTATGCTGTAATTTCTGCCGTTTGTGGCAACAACAATGAGGTATACTTCGGCACATTAAACGGACTGTTTATGTACAGCAGTACATCGGCTCCGGCACGCGAGGATTACTCTGAAGTGTATGCTTTTCCTAATCCCGTGCGTCCCGATTATACAGGTTTGATTACAATTACGGGACTTATGGAAAACTCGCTCGTTAAGATTGCCGATGTGGCCGGTAATGTATTCTTCCAAGGTACAAGCGATGGTGGAATGATAGTGTGGAATGGATGTGACGGCAATGGACGCCGCGTAAAGAGCGGTGTTTACTACGTATTTGCATCGACCGGTGGTGATGGCATGGAATCAAATGGTGCTGTAACAAAAATTCTGGTTGTTAATTAAGAGTCTGTATTAGAAGTGGTTTTAAAACTTTAATAGTTTATGACTGAAAAAGTTTCATTAAAATATACCGATGAAAGCGACCGTTGTTATGGAGTAGCCGGCATGGCTATGAGTATGATAGTTTTGGAGAGTGAAGAGATGCTCTCATCGGTCGATATAGATGCTCCTGCTGAGGAAATGATGCAGTTTGCACCACAATTTTTCTTTGCCGGTAACCCGCGGCTATCGGCCCGGCTGGCTTGGAATCAATTGGTCGAGCATTATAGGTTGACTATGAGTATGCTCGTAAGTAACATATTATCACGTCAATATGTCTATAAAAAAACAGAGATTTCACCTGAATTACTCCAACTGCTCCATAATTACATGCTTGATGAGGGTGGTGATGCTTGTCAACTCGATGAAGATGAGGTCAACGCTTTATTTAACAAACAGTTCAGCTACATGCAGCGTTTATTCAGGCATCCAGGAGTGCAGTCAATTGTAACAGATTTTGCTACCGATTTACAAAAACGCAGGCATTTGACGGCATCAGAAGTAATAGAAGGATTTGACAGGTTGAAGTATCTGTAATACTTTTTATATATAGTTCATGAGCTATATACCATTGCAACCTAAACACCCCAATAACTTTGGAATAATTCGTTATATACTTGCTTATTCCATTCTTATATCCCATTTCAATGTGTTGAGCGGCAATGAAATATATTGGCCCATATCGAGCTATTACCGTGTGTGCGGATTCTTTTTTATGAGTGGATTTTTCATGTATGGCAGTTATGACCGCCATCGTGGAATGCTCAATTTCCTGCGCCATCGTGCCATAAGGTTATTACCATCCTATTTGTTGGTAGTATTGCTGTTTGCAGTAGGACTTGTTGTGGCAAGCAGTTTATCGCCATGGAACTATTTCACATCGCCCGAGTGGTGGAAATATCTTCTTGCCAACATATCCACATTGAATTTTCTGGAACCCGCACTTCCGGGTGTTTTTGATAACAACCCTGAGATGGCTGTCAATGGATCATTATGGACCATGAAAGTGGAGTGGCTGCTCTACTTTTCGGTTACCATTGTTATGCCATTGGTTTTAAACGGTAAATTAAAGGCCTGGGCTTGTTTTATAGTAGTTTTTGGGCTTAGCGCTATAGTACGCACATATTGTGCCGAACATTACCTGTTGACCGGAAATAGGCTGTATCACACTCTGGAAATTCAATATTTCGGACAGGCTTCGTTTTTCTATCTCGGAATGTTGTTTTCGAGGTGGCTCCCTTGCATTGAAAAACAGAAGTTATGGTTATTGCCTATAACATTTGTCATGTTGTTGGCAGGAGAAATATTTTTGAATGGATCATTGGCCTACAGATCTTTTTTCTATCCGGTATTTTTTTCGTTGTTAGTGATATGTTTGGCGTTTACAGGGCGTTGGGGCCGATGGATTGAGAAATGGGAAAATTGTTCTTATGAGATATACCTGTTGCATTTTCCAATTATACACCTTTTTGTAAACTACAATCTTATTGATACACTTGGAGTTATGCTATTATAGTAATAACATCGGTAGCCGGCTATATCATAGCACGTTACATTTCCCTTCCTATCAGAAAGTTGTTAGCATAGTTCTTTACTATATGCTCTACCTATTTCGCATGTTTCGCGTAGTCCACACGGCTGTCATGAAGTAGAAAGCGACAAGTGCCCATAGCATCCAGTAGCAATGGCTGTTGTCATAGAGAGTGGCATTGTTGCTATTGATGCGTATAAAGCCTTCCATTCCCCACACTGCCGGTATTAAGTCTCCAATTCCTTTCCATATCCAGCTCATGGCATAACGTGGCCATGTCAATCCCGATAGGAACAGAAATACTATAGAAGTGAAAACCACTACAGGAAACGACATCTCGCGCTCTTTTACGAGTATCTGCAGACTTATTCCCATAAAAGCCGTGGCCACGAGCATGGGAAGTACAAACGGGAAATATTGCAGCGGTGAACCTATATGAGGAAGAGAGAAGAAAGTTGGAACAAAGTGCAATACATAGATGGTGAGTGGCAGGTAAATGAAGACATAAGCCAACATGCGGCCAAGAACCGAAGCTGAAGCCGAAGTGTCTATTGATAATGGATCACGACCGCCGTGAAGTCGTTTGCGGTCGCGGCTTGTGCCTCCCATCATGGTTATGCCCAACAACATACTCTGTTGCAGTATCAAAATTATAATTCCCGGAATGATAAATGATGCAAAACCTTGTTCGGTATCGCCAAGCATAAACGACACATTGTCGACAGGAGATCCCGACATGCTCTCCCCTACGATGCCAAGCGGTGACAGTGATTCGGTACGAATTTCAGCTCCTGTCTCCAACTGTATATTTGTCAAACTCAGCAACATAGCGCGATAACGCAGCAACAGTGACATATCACTGTAAAATTCTACGTGGGCCTGTTGTCCACGCCCCAGGTTACGGGAATAATCTTCGGGTATATGCATTATTGCATAGCAATCCTTACTTTTAAGCCACTCGCGGGCTTCACCCATGTTTGAAGCATACCCTATTACGTTCATCGATTGAGTTGCATCGGTCATGCGCACGAGTTCACGGCTCTGGGTCGAGCGGCAATCGTCGACCACTGCCACCGGTATGTTGGTGGCTATCTCGGGATTATATATTAGAGTGTAGACTATCGGATAGCACAGAGGCAAAAAGACGAAGAAAAGTAGTACGCCAATATCGGTCAGCGACAAAGTGAGTTCGCGTCTCATGACCCGAGCCAAATCCAAAATCCAATTTTTAATTCTTTTAAGCATGGTGGTTACGGTACATAAACGGGGTTAAGACAGCGTTTCCTTAAACGCGGTGCAATAGCAACGGCAGCAAGTAAGAATATTATAAACGCTATGTAATAGTAACGCGAAAAGTATATGTCAATACCGTTGAGAGCCTGATCGATGTAAATGAGGAAGTACCAGCGCACGGGAAGAATGTAGCTGAAGATACCTATGCTGCCATACATGTTTTCGACCGGAAAAGAGAAGCCTGCGATCGAGAAAGCCAAGATTCCTGTCAAACAGCTTATACTCAATGCTAATCTTAGGTTAGGTAATATAGAACATATTATCACCGCAAAAGATTGACATGCTATCACAAACATAGGCATAGCCAAAATCATATTACCCAGGTGCCCACATGGAAAGTGCAGATATTTAAACAATACCATGTCGAGAAACCAACCTAATATGGTGAATATGACCGTTTGTGGAAGAAGTTTACCTATAAGAGCTTTTGTGAGCGATCCTCGGGCAGTTGCAAGCCACTGAGGAGATGTTCCGCGTTTTAACTCTTCACACACTGCAAAACATGTCATGATGAATATCATAAGCTCCAAAGCTCCCGGAATGAACGAGTTTGACAGGTAAATCGAATAATTGGTCCACGGGTTTCCAAGAGGATGTGTATCAATTACTACAGGTTGAAGCAGAGTCTCAGCTTTGTTGTCGCTTATTCCTTTGCTCGACATTGATGTCTCCACTATGGCACCCGATGATAGTACAGCCATTGTTTTGAAACCCTTGAAAGCGAGTGTTCCGGGTACAAAGTAGGTCATGTTGGAGTAGTAGGTCAATGTAGGTGTGCGTCCGGCCAATGCCTGTTCTTCAAAGTCGTGCGGAATCATGAAGAAACCATATATTTTGCCCGATTTTACTAGTTGCATCGCTTCGTGGTAGCTGCCAACATGATCAGTGAGATTGATAAGCTCACTACTGCCAAGCGACATTGTAAGATTTCGCGACATAGGGCTGTTATCAAGGTCAACTATAGCCGTAGGAACCTTGGTAGGTAGACCCGTACTCATTAAATCAACCAGAAAGAAAGCCACAAGTAGGGGCACGAGGAGAATACCCCACAGGTAAACTCTGCGTGATCCTAAGCGTGCTATTTCGCGTTTGACAGTATCTCCGAGTCCTTTCAACATAGCTATTTTACTTATATATTACAGTCATTCCGGGGCGAAGATCGGGAAGAGTTTCGAGCGGGCGAGCCTTGATTTGGAATGTGCGGCTATCCCAGTCACCGGTCGATTTTGTAGCTCTCCATGTAGCATAGCTTCCCATATCGCGAATGTAATACACCTCAACTTCAATTTCTTTGCGATCAAGAGCCGGAATCATAACTTTAAGTTTCTTACCCATGGTTATCTCGTTCAGCAGCTCTTCGCGCACGTTGAATGTAACCCATTTATCGTCGGTGCGGAGAAGGTTCATTATAGGAGCACCTACCGATACTATTTCGCCAACGTGGGGATAGATAATGTCGATTTGTCCGTCACATGGAGCGATTAGATACTGATCATCGAGCAAAGCATTAACTTCGGCAACACTACCCTCGGCAACGCCTACCATAGCGCTGGCGCTCTGTTTGTCTTCCTGTTGGGCACCTTGTTTAGCAAGGCTATATTGGCTCTCGGCTGCTTTTTCGGCTGCCACAGCGGCATTGTAGGCAGCCTTGGCTTCATCGCGTTTCTGTTCCGATACTACACCTTTGGAGTAGAGGTTCTCCATACGGTCATAGGTCTTTTTAGTTATTTCGAGTGCAGCCTTCGACTGTTGCCAAAGTTGGTAAGCGGCCTGGATAATCTGGCTACGTGTCCCGCTGTCAACCTTGCGGTTAAGGGCTTGGGCAGCATCAACCATGTTCTCGGCCTGCGACAAGCGAGCCTCAGCAAGTCCTGAGTGAATATGTACCAAAGTATCACCGGCGTGTACCATATCACCTTCGTTAACCATGAACTCAGTTACACGGCCGGGTAGAAATCCCGAAATTCGCACCGAAGTAGCTTCGGCTTGTCCTTCTATAATCTCAGGCGGTTGTTTAAGGAATAGAAAACCAACAACTGCCAACAGAGCCACCAAAACAATCACCACAGCCAGTGATGATATCAAGCGCTTATTTTCTTTTTTCTCGTCCATATTTTCTTATCGTTTATTGCTAAATTAATTCTCGGTCAAAAGAAGCAAAAATTCCTCATTCCTAATTCTAATCCATTCGTCCCAATACCTTGTTAAGGTATACATCACAAAGTTGAACTTCGATCATAGCGTCGATTTTCTCGCTATGTGCCTTAAGCCATGCTGTCTGGGCCTCCAAAACATTATCGGTGGTGAGAACCCCTTCATTAAAGCCAATGCGTGCATTTTCAAGATTCTCATTGGCCTTTGACTCGTTGGTAATTGTCATAAGATAGGTCTTCATAGCTTCACGAGCTTTAAAGGCCGCTTGTGATACTTGTAATGTAATCTTCTCTTTTGCATCGTCAAGTTTAAGTTCTGCAACCTTGTGCTCGGCTTTTGCCGCCTTGTATTTGTTATAGTTGCCTCCCCAGTGCCAAAGAGTGATTTTAACCATCACTCCCACCGAGAAAGCACCGTCAAATTTCTTCTTGAATCCGTCATAGAGATTTGGATTACTGAACGTATAGGCACCGATCAAGGCTACGTTGGGCAGCATTGATGACATTGCCACGTTGCTTTGTTGGTCGGCAATCTTGGTAGCCATGGTCAATGCTCTAACATCGTGGCGCATCTCATAGACCCGTTCCATGTCATAGGTGGTAGCGATCTCAGCATTGGTGTTCACTTCGATCGATTGCTCATCGTCTACATGCATATTTGATTCAACCGGAAGTCCACACAGCTGGGCGAGTAGCATACGTGACAATACCAGGCCGTTTTCAACCTTGGTAAGATCAATCTGAGCTTCGTTAAGTTTAACATCTACAGTTAATTTGTCGCTACGTGTGGCCACTCCCTCCTGTAGCATGTAGCCAACATTGCGGTCGAGTGAATCGAGCAACGCTACATAGCTTGTGGCAAGTTTGTGCTTGGCCGAGAGCGATACTACCTGCCAGTAGGCAGCGTCTACTGCATATATCACATCTTGTCTGGCAGCAGCGTGCATGTCTTTATAAAGTTCTTCGGCATATCCGGCAATCTTGTTCATGGCCACTATTTTACCGCCCATGTATATAGGTTGTGTAAGAGTTACGGCACCAAACACAACGTTGTGTATATCGTAAGTCATACTCTCTTTTGGTATAAGGGCTACCGTTTGTGGTATATATTGGCCGTCGGGACCCTTTACAGGCATGTGGGTGGTAGGATCGGTCACGAGATTGAAATCATAGCTGCCGGTAGATGGGTTGAAAGTTTTGGTCGGTAGCAACTGATCCTTGTCAAAAATAGACAATTCCTTTTGATTATACATGTAGCCACCGGCAAAGTCTAAGGCCGGTAAGTAGGCAGCGAAAGCCTCCTTACGTGTGTAATGAGCGGCTTTAACCTTCTCGGCTTGCATCAATAGCTCTTTGTTGTGAGTGAGAGCCAAGCTGCGGCAGGAGTCGAGTGAGAAAACATCTACAGCCCCGGCCGGTAAAGCCGATAATAATAGCAAAGTAACGGTTGATAACTTGAAATTCATGGATTGAATTATGAATGTAGTTGAAACGAAATGCAAATATAATAAAAAAACTAAAAGAGAATATAATAGTTCTATCAGTTATGTACTAAAAAGAAAATATTAATTCACTTTTTTCCAATTATAACACTGTACAAGCCATTTTGGTTGTAATTTGTACAACAATTTTTCACTAAAATTTTATACAACTAATAGTAAAATTGCGTTACCTTTGTTTTTAGAAATCAAACCGGTTATATCATAATTAGAAAATCGGCCAAAAATTAGGCTAACATGGAACAAAAACTCAACCTAAACGACATTACATCACTGAGTGATATTTCAGAATCTTTCAGCCACGCAAGCGAAGATTATATATTTTCACATATTACTTACAATGACCAGATACAGCGTGATACCCCGGCTGCCATTCGTTTTGAGGGAGTTACGTTATTCATGACATTGCGTGGAAGGCTCAATGTGACAATAGGACATAATAATTTCACTATGAAGCCAGGTTCTATAACTGTGCTTGGTCCTGAAGATGTATTGTCGGCTACACGTACTATCGATGGGGAGTGTGAGCTCTATGCGCTTTTTATATCGCTTGACTTTATTAAAGGTATCAATATAGATTCAAGTATCATCAATCCGAGCTATATGATAGATCATGATCCAGTCTTGGTATTGTCGAAAGCCGAGATGAAGCTTGTTATCAATTACCTTACTTTGATGCATCAGTGTGCTTTAAACAACACCGAAATTCCCAAGCAGCTATCTATAGTATCTCGCAGTATCGGTCGCAATATTCTTGTAGCACTGCTCTATCAATTGACACTGATAGTGGAGAAAAAACACCTGCTCACGATGACAGCCGACAAGAAACGGCCGATGAACAAATCGCGTAAAATAAACTATGTACACGACTTCATGAACTTGCTTCGTGAATATTATCAGCAGGAGCGCACAGTTGCATTTTATGCTTCCAAACTCTGTATTTCGCCAAAATATCTATCGCTTTTGGTGCGTGATGTTACAGGACATAGCGCAGCCGAGATAATCGACCGATATGTAATTAATGAAGCTAAGAACATGTTGAGATTCTCGGGATTTACAATTCAACAAGTTGCCTACAAGTTGAATTTCCCCAACCAGTCGGCCTTTGGTAAATACTTCAAGCACCTTACAGGACAATCACCGACAGCATTCCGTTCAAACTAACTGTTGGCTTTACAAGCAATAGTCGTTATTAGATAGACCTGTGGCGTCTTGCCGCAGCTATACTATGCATTAGGCTAAGAGTGTGTTAAATTCAAACACACTCTTAATATTTTTTATTGGTTTAATTGTTTTTTAGGCGGTTTTTTTAACCTATCTTTGCGCGGTTATATTGTTATATATCAGCTATAAGGTCGTAACCGATTGATAAGGTCGCGGTTTTAGATAGTAGAAATATCGTTAAATAACTAAAATTCAAAGATATATGGAAAACAAAGAATTTAATCAGCTTAGCTACGCCTTAGGCCTGAGCATGGGTAACAACTTCAAAGCTTCGGGTATAGAGTCTATCAATGTACAGGACTTTGCCGACGGTGTTGCCGCTGTTTTTGATGGTATGGCTCCTAAAATGAGCTATGATGAGGCTAAAGTTGTAATACAAAAATATTTCAGTGAGCTTGAAGCCAAGCAACAGGAGGCAGCTCGCAAGATGGGTGAAGTAAACGAGAAGGCAGGCAAAGCATTCCTTGATGAGAACGGAAAGCGTGCCGAAGTTAAAACTACCGCTTCGGGATTGCAGTATGAGATCCTGAAAGAAGGCGATGGAGCAATGCCTGCAGCCAACGATCAGGTTGAGGTTCACTATACCGGAAAACTTATCGATGGTACTGTTTTTGATTCGAGCGTTGACCGTGGCGTTCCCGCGACATTTGGTGTAACTCAGGTTATCCCAGGATGGGTTGAGGCTCTTCAACTTATGAAGGCCGGTTCCAAATGGCGTTTGTTCATTCCTTCACAGCTTGCCTATGGTCCACAAGGTGCCGGCAATGTGATAGGTCCTAACTCGACACTGATCTTCGATGTTGAGTTGCTTAAGGTTATTGGTAAATAATCGATGAGGCGCATCTGTATAGTATTGTTAACGGTGGCGAGCGTGTTCTCAGTGTGGGGACATACGGCACCGTTACCTGTTGATAGCAGTGAGGTCGACACCGTGTCGGCAGCTCTTGCAACCGTGTGGGGAAGTCACATCACCCCTGTGCTGCAAAACAAATATCCCGGAAACGAAACCGCTTCGGCCGAATTTGTCAAGGGTATTGCCGATGCCTTTAATGTATCATCGGAACAGGAACCCTATTATCAAGGTATATTACAGGGTTTCACCGTTATGGAACGTCTGGAGCAAATGAAAGAACTCGGTTTTCCAATAGACCGCAACTCGTTCCTTGCCTCGCTTGCAAAAGCGCTTGCCGGTGGTGAGACCGGATTCACGCCCACTACTGCCGATCGATACCTTAGCGACTACATGTCGCGCAAGTATGAACAGCAGCTTGCAGCCGATACTCTTAGTATGGAGTCGCAACGACGTTTCATCGAGCAGCAGGCTGCCCGGGATGGCGTTGTAACTACTCCTTCAGGACTGCTTTTTGAAGTTATTACCGAGGGAGAAGGTGAGGGTCCATCGCTCGATGATGCTGTAGCCGTTACCTACACAGGCAAGTTATATAATGGTGAGATATTTGATGATTCGGAGGGTCAAGAAGTTACTTTTCCTGTATCAGGACTTGTTCCTGGATTTACTCAGGGACTGTTGATGATGAAACCCGGAGGTACTTACCGCATTATAATACCTTCAGAACTCGGATATGGATCCAAGGGTACAGCCGGGGTGATACCGGGTAATGCTGCTCTCGACTTCACTATTACATTACATCGCGTTTTGAAACGATAAAAATTAATTATAGCTATAAATAAAACGTTTTATGAAAAAAATTATTCTTTCTATTTGTGCCCTTGGAGCACTTGCCGGCTTTAGCTCTTGTGGGGATAAAGCTCAGACTTCACAGGCATTTTCGGCCAATGATAAAGCTATGGCCGATTCGTTGGCCGTTGCCTACGGTAAAGTAATAGCAGCAAATGCTATACAGCAACTCGACCAGTATATTTCTTCGCTCGATGAGGAAGCTAAAGGCAAGATTAATCGTGCCGACTTCGTTCGTGGATTGAAGGCTGTAGCTGAACGTGATACCGCTAATGTAGCTTACATTATGGGCGTTCAGGCAGGTATTAGTGTTTGGGGTGCAAGCAAGCAAATACCTACAATGCTTAATTTGCCCGTGAACGCTTCTACTATTGTCAATTCATTTGAAAAGACTTTCAGCGCCGATTCTATAGGCGATGGATATGTTTATCAGATGGAATTCCAGAACTTGATGCAGCGCGCTCAGGAATCGGCACAGAAGCGTGAGGAAGAGCGTCTGTCACAGGCTCCTGAGGCTATTGCAAACCAGACAGCCGGTAAAGAATATGCCGACAGCCTTGTTAACACCGGTGAATACACACGTTCAGAGAGTGGTCTCGTTTATAAGATCACCAATCCCGGTGAAGGTGAACCTGTTAAGTCTAACCAGCGCATTAAGCTGCGTTACAAAGGTATGCACATCGATGGTACCGAATTTGACGCTACACGTGATGAAGCTATGACAACTTATGCCGGACGTTTCATCCCCGGTTTCAACGAGGGCTTGTTGCTCCTTGCCAAAGGTGGTAAAGCTACCATCGTTATACCGGGCGACTTAGCCTACGGTGTTCGTGGACAGGCTCCGAAGATCGGTCCCAGCGAGACTCTCGTGTTTGATATCGAAATCGAAGACATCATGCAATAACGGGAAAGGCAATACATTATAAAGCGGCTCGATAATGGTTTTCATTATCGGGCCGCTTATTTTAAATAATTATTAAAAAATAGCAAAATGCTTTATTATTTATAAAAAATAGATTACTTTTGCAAGCTGAAATAACAAAAAAATACCACAAGAACTAAATAAGATGGAAAAAATAGATAACCTTGACCGCCAGATTTTGAGTATCATCATACGTAATGCCCGTATACCTTCAAAAGATGTAGCTTTGGAATGTGGAGTGTCACGAGCTGCCGTCCATCAAAGAATACAACGACTCATCGACATGGGTGTTATAACAGGATCGGGATACACAGTCAATGCTAAGTCTCTGGGATATTGCACATGTACTTATATTGGCGTGAACCTTCTCAAGGGTGCTATGTATCGTGATGTTGTTCCTGAACTCATCAAGATTCCGGAAGTTATAGAATGCCACTATACCACCGGCCCCTATACCCTGTTACTAAAACTTGTGGCACGTGACAACGAGCACTTGATGGATATTCTTCACGACAAGATACAAATGATCAATGGTGTTACAACCACTGAGACTCTTATCTCGCTTGATAACAGTATACAACGTCAAATTCCGGTAGACTTGATCGATAGCAAGGAAGATGCCTAACCATCGGTAATCCCGTTTTAAGCGCCGTCATTGTAACTATTATATCGAATCAAAGGCTTCCCTGCTCCACAAGTGTGCAGATACGTTCTATAATCGCGTCCTGACGGTTTTTTTCGGGATGATATTCACCCTTCAGATTAACTCCAAAAAGACGACCGAAGCCCTGCCAGAAGGTAGCTCGGAATGTTCCTAAAAAAGCCTTTATAATCGAGTAGCCCGATTGGTTGGTCTCGCGCTGGATAAGCTTTACAAGCATTCGGGCCTGATTTCGGGAAAATTTTTTCAACTCTGGCTTATATTGTTCAAAAATCGCACCCTCCATTTTTTTCAGATAGTCCTCACGTTCCTTTTGTGTAGGGAATGTCTCGATATACTCGTAGGTTTCTATAAGCGTCTCGCTTATAAGTTTGGCCCATGGAAGAGCTTTCTTAACGTCTCTGACCGTGCGCCAATAAAACTCCTCTTCCTTTTTGTTCTTGAATTTTAGTTGCTGGAATACTGTGACGTCATTAAAAACTATCATAAGTACTGAGTCGCCGTTTTCATCAACTGTGTGATATTTACCCTTATATACGGGTCGACGTGCCGACGTGGGCTTTTGCATCGACTCGCGGTCGGGTTCCTGCGCGAAAACGAGTGAAATCCCGGCAATCAGCAATATCAAAAGGGTAGAAAAACGTTTCATACTTAGAGTGTGTTTGAATTTTTAATATAACAATTTTATGTGTGTTAAAAGTAAACATACTCTTAATATAACGCTGCAGTTAACGTTTTTATTGAGAGATTTCTTCGCCCGGTGAGATATAGGTAACTTTTTTAACTGCACGTGTGGTTGCCGTGTATAGCCATCGGTAGAAATCGAGCGATGTAAGGGCATCGGGTTTTACCATTCCCATATCGATGAAAACCGAATCCCATTGTCCGCCCTGAGCTTTATGGCATGTCACGGCATAGGCATATTTTACCTGCAAGGCATTGAAATAAGGGTCGGTTTTAAGGCGTGTGAGCCGTGAAGGATAGGGAGTGTCGGGAGCAAAAAGTTCGGGATTATTTATAGCCGACTCGAAATGGCGTTTCTGTAGTTCGGGGTCAAGAGCCGGAGCCTCGCTCGTGAGCGATGACAGTATAATCTTTGCATTGAGAGTGATAGAATGGTCGGGAAGCAGTAATTCCACATCGGCATATCTCACAAAGTCGCGTGTTTCAGTACCATAAATATTTACAACAGTGGCAATCTCGCCATTGGCAATGAAGTCGAGTTCTTTAATTCCACGCGACCAAAAGTAATTGTTCTTGGCAATCATGATTTGCTCACCCTTTACAAGCTCGGTCTCGTAGTCGAGAATTGAAGATCGAATAGCGAGATTGAATTGTACAGCCCGGCGGTTGCTGCGCGTTATCAACAATGTTCCCGGTATGCCATATTCATTATAGGCCCTATCAAGGGCATCTTGCAGGTCATCGCCGGTTGTCACATTGACATCGTTGAAGGGTTTGACCGTGAGTCGCGGCATTGGAATTGTATCGGCTGTCATTGCTTTCCTCAGCCAAGTAGCGTTGTAAAGAATCCCTGAGTGGGAACTCTGTCTCACTGTCTTGGTGATTGTTGCCCGCCAAACTCTCAGCCCCATGGATTTTAGATAGTCGCGCGACATGGCCGGTGACTCACTGCAACCCGGTGGTGGAAGTTGGGCTGTATCTCCGCTAAGAATCAATCGGCAGTTTACACCGCTGAATACATAGTGAATAAGATCCTCGAGCAGGTTATTGACCGTGCCATCATCATCAGCCGAAATCATAGATGCCTCATCCACTACAAATACAGTGTTGGAAGCATGATTCTCAGCCACTCCTGTTATACCCATTCCGTTAGCAATGGATGCATGCCGGTATATGCGGCGATGGATGGTGGTAGCCGGGTGTTGGGCATGTGTTGCCAATACCTTTGCCGCCCGCCCTGTTGGAGCAAGTAAGACAGCTCTCATCCCAATCATGGGCAACGCTTTGACAAGGGCACCGGTAACTGAGGTCTTGCCTGTGCCGGCATAGCCATTGAGAATGAACACGGTATCGCTCGGTATCGAAGGTGAGCAGTATCGAGCTAAGGCAGCTATAAGCTCTATTTGCTGGTGGGTAGGATCAAATGGCAGTGATTCAACAATTCGCTCGGCAAACTCCAAGGTATCCATAAAAACGCGCGTGTTGTGTGAGAAAGGTTAAGGTCGATACTCGTAGGTGGGAGGATGTGGCGAATTACATTTCGGGATACTTACGGTTAAACTCCTCGAGCACAGTTTTGATATTAAAATAGTATTCTTGCTTTTTACCTTGCTGATCGGTCACTTCAATACAATCAAAATAAGGTTCCACAAATGAGGGATTCAACGATTGTACACGTTTACTGCTCAGGTTGATGATGGTAGCCTCATCACGCGGGTAGATAACATACCAAGCCGATGCTGTATCGGCTCCCGTTCCTGTAGATACTATGGCTTCAAGAAGGCGGTTCATGCGGTATTGCCAGATGTTGGCCAGATTTACCTTTCCTTTTTCCCGGAGCGCGTAGATAAGGAAATTCATTTGGCTAAGGTCAAATGGTGTGTCATCAAGTGCCATCTGACAATATTTTATCATGATATCGAGTTCGGCACGCGAATGTTTCTCTTTGAAGGTCAACGGCATTACTGTGTCGGCATAGACACTGCGGCGATAAGGATTATAATCTTCGGCAAACATTGATCCGAGATAAAGATACCGGTAGTCGGTCGTTGTCATGACAGTCTCGTTGGCCTCGAAACGCTTCATAAGCTTTGGAAAATAGTAGGGCGATGAAGGGTCGGTCGATTGGGCACGCACATCTTCAAGATTTACCGTTTCGGTAATTTTTTTTGAGGGTACACGCGCGGCCATGACTACTAATGCCACAAGCGTGAGTAATATGGTATGGATAAGATATTTCATGTTGTAACTGATTGTGGTAAACGCAACAATGCAAAAATACTAAAAACAGCCCACCCTACTTCTATCGGTTAACTTTTTTTCATTATATTTGCATATCATGAACCGATAAAACTTCTTTTCAATGAAACCGAAACTTGTAATATCGACCGGTGCCGGAATGAGTGCCGAGAGTGGAATCGCTACTTTCCGCGATGCCGGTGGTTTGTGGGAGCAATATCCTGTGATGGAGGTGGCGAGTGCCGATGGCTTTGCCCGCAACCCAGGTTTGGTACACGAATTTTATAATCGGCGTCGACGTGAGTTGGTAAAGGCCCAACCCAATGCCGGACACTATGGTCTGGTAGATCTCGAGCGCAACTATGATGTGTATATAATCACTCAGAATGTCGATAATCTGCATGAACGTGCCGGTTCATCTCATGTGCTTCATCTGCATGGCGAGCTTATGAAAGTAAGGGCTCTTGACAATGAACAGCTTGTCTATGAGTTATCGGGCGATAATCTTGATACTACTCCCACAACGCTGATTGAAGGTCATCATGTAAGGCCCCACATAGTGTTTTTCCAGGAAGCTGTTCCAAACATTGAACCGGCAATCAAGCTCGTGGAGCAAGCCGATGTGTTTGTCGTTATAGGAACCTCGTTAAATGTTTACCCCGCTGCCGGGTTACTGCATTATGTGCGTCCCGGCATTCAGGTTTACTATATCGATCCTAATCCTGCAACCGTTCCTGCCAATGTCCATCTTATCAAGATGGGAGCCGGACGGGGAGTGGCCGAATTGAAAAAACAGCTGGATCACCAGTAAATTAATATTTTTTTAGTGTAGCCGGGTCTCCTTTTATGCCAAATAATTGTTATGTTTGTAACGTTATTATGAGCTCAGGTAAAAGAGTTCACAACTATTGCACTGTTTATGAGTAACCAACTGAAAGTATATATCGACAACTTAGGGCGTTACGTCGACTTCACCGGTGGAGAGACGTTGCTCGATATCATAGAACGGGTAAAGGATCAACTCGGCTTCATGCCTATTTGTGCCCACGTCAACAACAAGACCGAGGGTTTGCGATTCCCGTTGTTTGCTCCAAAGAAAGTAAATTTCCTCGATCTTAACTCTTCGTTGGGCAAACGTGTCTATGTTCGCTCACTGTGCATGACTCTTTACCATGCTGTTACCGACCTTTGTCCCGGCGCCAGGCTTAGCGTGGAACATTCTGTATCGAAAGGTCATTTTTGCCGTCTGTCGGGAGTAACTGTGACTCCCGGTCTGGTTATGCGTCTACGTGAAAGAATGCAGGAACTGATTGATCGCGATATTCCTTTTATGCCCCACGAAAGGCTCACGACCGATGTAAAGGAGCTGTTTCGCAAAGAGCATCTTGATGATAAAGTACTACTGCTTGACACTACCCACTCGTTGTATACAACCTATTACACTATGGACGGTGTCAACGATAGCTACTATGGTGCATTAGCTCCCTCTACTGGATTATTAAAAGCTTTTGATTTACAACCCTATCATGATGGATTGCTGTTGCTTGATTTCGATCAGGCCGATCATTCAAAAGCGGCTGTATCGGTCGAGCAGGCCAAGATGTTCAAGGCTTTTACCGACCATCTTGCATTCAATAAAGTTGTAGGTGTCAAGAATGTAGGCGAATTGAACCGTGCCGTTGAGCATGGCAATTCGGCCGATCTGATCAATGTTGCCGAGGCACTTCACGACAAGAAAATCTCTTCGATTGCCGATGAGATTGCCCAAAGATATACCGCTGGAGGTGCCCGCATCGTCTTGATAGCCGGCCCGTCATCATCGGGCAAAACTACCACGACCAAGCGCTTGGCCACTTATCTGATGACCAATTTGCTTAAGCCTATCATGATCTCGCTCGACGACTATTTTGTGGATCGTCACACAACACCGCGCGACGAGAACGGCGACTATGACTATGAGTCGTTGTATGCGCTTGACTTAGAGTTGTTCAACCGTCATCTTAATGCTCTGACCCATGGTGAGGAGGTTGAAATTCCTCGTTATAACTTCGAGACAGGATCAAGAACCTATAAAGGTAATCGATTGAAGATGGACGAAAATACCATTCTGCTCATCGAGGGTATACACGGCCTTAATCCCGAGCTTACGGCAGCTGTCGATGAGCAACTTAAATATCGCGTGTATGTATCGGCTTTGACAACTTTGTCGATCGATGATCACAATTGGGTTCCTACAACCGATAACCGATTGTTGCGTCGCATAATACGTGATCACAAATACCGGGGTACATCGGCCATCGAGACCCTGCGCCGTTGGCCCAGTGTGCGTCGTGGCGAGGAGCGTTGGATTTTCCCATATCAAGAGAATGCCGATGCCATGTTCAACTCTTCGTTACTATTTGAATTAAGCGTGATGAAAGAGTATGGCGAGGCTATACTGAGTCGTGTTCCACACGATGTTCCTGAATATGCCGAGGCCTACCGGTTGATGAAATTCCTCAGCTACTTCCAGCCCATCAGCGACAATGTTATTCCACCCACATCGCTGTTGAGAGAATTTCTTGGTGGTTCATCGTTTAAATACTGATTATTTGATTTATGAAAAAGATATTTTCAATTGCATTGCTGGCCGCGTTGTCATTGACCACGTTACAGGCCGAAACAAGAAGTTCGAAGCGCGACATCAGCCGTTCGCTCGATATTTTCACTTCGTTGTTCAAGCAGCTCCAGACATCGTATGTCGATACTATCGATGCCGAGAAATCGGTTACAACGGCTATCAATGCCATGCTCAACGATATTGACCCTTATACCAACTATATACCCGAAAGCGAGCAGGAGGAGTTCATGACTATCGCTACCGGTACCTATGGTGGTATAGGGTCGGTAATAATGCAACGCGATGGCAACGTCTATGTAAGTGAGCCCTACAAGGGAACTCCATCCCAATTGGCCGGTATGCGTGCCGGTGATATGTTCCTCAAGATCGACGATGACACCGTGACCGGATGGAAAAGCGACCAGGTAAGTGCCCGTCTTAAAGGGCAGGCAGGAACACCGGTATCAATCACGGTGAAACGTCCCTATGCTACCGATTCCATCCTCACATTCAACCTTACGCGCGCCAAAATCGATATCAATCCCGTCCCCTACTATGGCGTAACCCACGATAATGTAGGATACATAGCTGTCACAACTTTCAACGAGCAAACGGCCGATGCCGTGCGTGATGCTCTTATCGACTTGAAATCCAACCCCAATGTCAAATCAATAGCTCTGGATCTGCGTGGTAATGGTGGCGGACTGATGGAAAGCGCCGTGAAGATTGTCGGACTCTTCGTGCCCAAAGGAACCGAGGTGTTGCGCACTCGTGGACGCGGACAACTTAATGAGCAGATCTACAAAACCACTAACAAACCGGTCGACACCGAGATTCCGCTTGCTGTATTGGTTGATGAAGGTAGTGCTTCGGCAGCCGAGATCGTTACTGGAGCCCTTCAGGATCTTGACCGTGCTGTAATTGTGGGTGAGCGCTCTTTTGGTAAAGGACTTGTCCAAAGCACCCGCCAGCTTCCCTATAACGGTTTGCTGAAAGTTACCATTGCAAAATATTACATTCCCAGCGGGCGCCTTATACAGGCCATCGACTATAGCCACCGCAATCCCGATGGCTCGGTAGCACGCATCCCCGATAGTCTCACAACCGTGTTCCACACCAAGGCAGGTCGTGAAGTGCGCGATGGTGGCGGCATCACTCCCGATGTGAAAGTCGATCGCGATGAAGTTGCCCGCCTCACCTATAACCTTGTCTCGGGCAATACAATCTTCGATTTTGCAACAAAGTTTGTTGCCGAGAATAAGACCATTCCCGCTCCGGGAGTTTTCACTGTCGATGATGAATTGTACAATAGTTTCAAAGCGTTTGTCGATCCCGAGAAAGTGCAATATGACAAGTTGACCGAGTATATGGTTGAACAACTTGAAGAAGTAACAAAGCGCGAAGGTTATATGAACGATAGCGTACAGGCACAGATCGATATGCTTAAAGGAATGCTTCATCATGATCTTGACCGCGACCTCGATATCCAGCGTGAGGAGATATCAAAATACCTTGCCAGTGAACTTATGAGGCGTTACTACTACAATCCCGGTCTATATGAGTATCTTGTGCGCGATGACGACGACATGAACGAAGCGGCAGCCATCCTTAACGACCCCTCCCGCTACAATTCAATCCTCCACAAGAATTAGAATTTTTGTACAAATATTTAAAAATCTGAATTCTACACTTTCTGCACTCAGAAATAATAATAAATATTTTGCAAATCAAAATATTGTGTGTAAATTGCGCGAATAGTATTCACACCT
>CANOKG010000027.1 GCA_947566655.1 uncultured Muribaculaceae bacterium
ATGGAACACTTTGACTTGTACCCATTGGAGTCCATGTATAGTCACCAAGATCGATATCATTGACCAGAGCAATCTTTGCTTCAGCATTTCCTGAATTTACATAGTCAGCAACCCATGCAAGTTCAGAACCGGTGGTTATTTGGTAGACACCATCTTCAACCGATGGTTCTGACAAGGTGCTGCCATCCCATGCATCGGGCGCTTCAACCAATGATATTTCAAAAACGACATTCTCATCAGCATCATCGTCGACAGTGAACGATTGATGTAGACAACGGTATCCTTTTTTGTATGCTTCGATGTTGTAGATACCCAATTTTCCGATATATGAACCATCGGCCTCAGGAGTGAGCTCATTTCCTAAGAACGAAACAGTAATTACCGCATCCGGAACATTGCTTTTTACTTCAATTCGGTATTGTGAAACCTGAGATACCGGAATCTTAACATCCGGAACATAACCAAAATAGGCTTGCTGCCCCACGGCAGTAAAGTTAGGTTGACGCCCTGAATTACGATCGATAGTGCGGTGACTTCCATAAGGATCGCCAAAACCGCCAGCTTCTACAACACCCTCTGTGAATAATATTTCGGGGGTTGCTTCTACATCGTAATCCTCTGGAATCGTCAGTGTCACTGCCTGTGCTGCCGGAGACGAGCCAAACTTATATTGATTTGAGCCCAAAATAACCGAAGTTCCATTAGGAACACCATTATAAGTAACATAGGCCGACATATTGTATACACCGGCGAGTTTGTTGGAAGGATGACGCAATCCCGAATATTGGATTTTAACTTTGTCACCGGGTTGAAATTTCTTACTGTCGGGACGATCTACATTTATGATGTCGCGATGACAGGCTTTAGCCGTAAGAACCTGATAGACCGATTTACCATTGGCATCAGTAAGTTTCACAATTTGACGACCCTCTTTCAACAACAAAGAGTATGAACCATCCTCGTTTTTTGTTACACCTTGGGTCTGAAAGCCAGAGTATGTGGACATATTCTCCCCTATTGAAGGATAAGCTATGGTTACATTATCAACGCCCTGAGGAGTAAAGGTATAGTAGGCTCCCTCTTCGGTATCAAGATAATAGAAAACATCATGCTCTGCATCAACATATTTTCCCGCCATCTTCGCTTTGCCTTCGTTAATTTTCTCGTTGATAATCATATTTGGCTCAATACCGGTAGCTTCTCCTACAGTCACTACATACACACCGGTGTTCTCCGGCCAAATAGCACCCCAATACTCACCTCCTTCAAAAGCCTTACGTTCTGCATTATTATAATAATTCACCCTCATTGCATCATAAGTAACAAGCACTATAGCAGTACCGTTACCAATGGCTTTGACATCGGCCCATGCAGAACCTTCCTGAGCATTCACTTCTACAACACCCGAACTGGCCTTACCATCAATATCCAAGACGGTATAATGAAAATCAGGTTCCATGAAATAGTTTCCGGTAGTACTACTTGTAATCTCCCATGTTCTCATAGCATGAAAATTAAACGTCTCACCGATATTCATTTTAAGGTGTCCACGCTCGTTGATATTGAGAAATATATCACCCGTTTCATAGCCGCTATTACTATTGACATCGTGATTCACCTGTTTAGGATCCATTGACTGGTAATCAGCTTCGGTAAAGCCGATCAATGGACGCTTCGCATCATCAATTGACATGGTAAAATACCCAGCCTGCGTAAGTCCCCCATTCATCCCAGTACGATAATTATATTGCTGACCATCGGCAAGAATATAGGTATATACTTTTGAATCACCATTTAGCTCTATCGATTCAGGCTCTACTGGAGTAAAATCGACAAAATGAGCTTGTTTTATACCGATAAAAAGCTCAGCTTTAGCCGGAACAGATATAGAATAACTTTGACTTACAGGTATCGCTCCTGATAAAATATTATTGTAAATCGATGTATTGGATTTATATAGAGAAGTGTAGCTTTCTTTCTTATGTTCCTCACTTGGTATAAACCATGCTTCATAGGTATTACCGCTAAACGAAAGAAATGTATAACGGTTGGCAGTAACGCTCTTTCCAAGAGTTGTCTCGATAGTATTTCCATCGCGGCCTATAACTTTATATTCAAATGTAAAGTCACCTTTTTCAATGGTCCAGAAAGAGCCATCCTCATGTTTATTGGTAACATAGGCTGTGTGGGTAAGTATTGTAAACTCCTGTAGCTCATTCGACTCAGGAATCTCAAGTGCTATCGTACCGTTAATTGTCGCACCATCGGTGTCGTAGCCAGTCAAGATATATCGTCCTGCCGGAGCTTCGAAATTGTAGATACCGCTTTCAGGATCGCTTGTTTCTACGACTGTCGAGTTATCAGCAGAAGCCAGTGTCATCGTTTTTGACACCGCATTCATTGTCACTTTTACCTGCGTCGCCAATGCTGAGATAGATGATGCGACAAATAGTGACACGAGAAGATGTTTAATTTTCATAATCACCGATTTTTCAATTATTTATAAATTATTTTCTTTCCTTTGTAAATGTATAGCTGACCTGAAATAGGTTTCGTGACACACACCCCTTGCAAGTTGTAATATGGTGCAGACTCATCGTTATTATCGGCACTAATCTCATCTATCCCACCAATGTAGCCATCGGGCTTAAGCGCCAAAAAATGACCCGGATTGATATATGTACCGAAAGTTCCTAAACGTTCTCCCTCAGGAGACCACTGGTACAACTTTCCCATGGATGCAAATGAGCCAGCATCGGTTGCATAGATATAGCCGGTATAGGGATTCACATAAATTCCATAAGGTGAACTCATTTTCTTTAAATCATCAAGTACCGTGCCCGGCAGCGAAGATTCATACCCACTTCCACCTAAAGTTTCCATTACCTCGACGGGATCAACAGTCAGGTAGTTGAATGTATAACCACCCTCAATATAGGAATACCGAGATCCTACAACATAAAATGAGCCATCGGCTGTAGTACAGCTATAAGTAGACGCATAATCGAGCTTTACAAAACAGTCATCGTTACTGACCCCATTAAGTACTGCATCACAGTCCAATATAATGGTAGCCGCCATCACGTTATAATAATCACCGGGCGAGCTGATGCACAAATACTGTCCACTCTGTGAAAGTTTGCCATATAGATTGATCTGATATGTATCTATAGTGCGCACAACTTGCATTGTAGCGGCGTCAATGATATTGACCGTGGTTTCATACTCGTGACCTTCTTGAAAGGCATATCCCCCGCTGTTGGCAACAAAGAGATACCCTTTATAATAGGCGATTCCTTCAGGTTCATAACCCACTTCCACTGCATCTACCACCTTGAAAGTCGATACATCGATTTTGGCTACAAAGCCTTTGGTGAAATCCACATAGCTGCCATTTACAAGGCACTCATGGCCATAGGAGGTGACATATACATAGTTACCATCGGTGGCAAGCTTGCGGTTGTTGGGGACATCTTCGGTAGCTGCCACGGCCTTTCCATCGGGCGTAATAAACTGTATAATGTTTGACCAGTTTATAGCTATCGCGATAAGATTGTCGTTGACAGCTATGATATCGTTGGGTGTGTCACCCAATTTCGAGCCGTTGACATCGCGAAACCAACGGTTGCTTACGATCTCACCATCCTCAAAATAGGTGATTCGGCCATTGTCGGCCTGCCATGTACCTTCGTTAAGCAGAATGAGACGTTCCTGTGCCCGACCAACCAGAGCGGCCAGGGCAATCAAAGCAGTTGCAATAATATTCTTGGTTTGTAACATAACTATATAAAAAACTTTCAAAAGGAATAGGTAACGGTGACTTTAAAATTGCGCCCTGGCATCGGATAACGCGGCACATGCTCATACTGCACGTCAAAGAGGTCGTTGATCTCAAATGTAAGCAACGTACGGTAGCGGTGTACAGAGAGCTTCAGGTCCACATTGTTATAAGGGGTAAGTATATCCTCAGGGTCGGCATATGACCACATGCGGTCCCCAACATGCAACTCTGAGACTGTCAACGAGATATATTTCCACGCGACGATTCCTGTAATACCGAATGAGAGCGTAGGTGAATAGCATATAGGTTTGTTGTATGTCTCACTGTCTTCAGGATCGGTGCGGTTCAGATCACGTTGCCACGTTAATGATGTAAGGAGAGAGAAGTTCCAAGGCCCATTCATGTATCGACCCGAAGCGGTGGCATTAAGCCCACGGCAGAAGGTCTCGCCATAGTTCATCATCGACCATGTGTAAGTACCTTTGACAGGCAGGCACACGATTCGATTATCGATATGGTTTTCATAAACATCGGCCTGTACCGATGCCATCCAATGGGGAGCATCAAAATGGTACTCTATTCCAATATCGAATTGCTTGGTAAACTCGGGTTTCAGATTTCGATTTCCGGCCTGTGTATAATACAAATCGTTCAATGTAGGCGCGCGGAAAATACTTTTATACCAAGCCTTGAAAATAAAATCCCGTAGTGTATACCCTACCGATATAGCCGGAGTTAAACGGCTTAATGGATCGGCCGCACCAGCTTTCAATATCGTATGATCCTTGTAATGCTGATATAGCACCGATGCGGCCAAGCGCGCTCCGCGATAGTTAAGTTGCGTGGCGACAACAGCCTTCTGGTCGGCGCGCCTTACCGGGCGAAACATTTTCAAATCGGCATCGAGCCACGACATTCGCGCATCATATCCTACATTCACCGATATCCACCGCACAGGTAAATATGCACCCGACACCGCCAGGTAGGCATCGTGCTGGCGATAGTGGTTGTTTACGCGTGCTGTGTTCTGATTCTCTGGATAGTCGGTACAATATCGAAGATACTCGAAGGCATACTTCGTGTTTATCTTCATCTGAAACTTATCGGTAAACGCCCGTCGATAGGAAGCCTGGACAAAACAGTCTCGATCCCATTCACGCCCTACATTGGTGTACTTGTCGGACAAGCGCCTGACAATACCCCCCGGACAGCCGCGCTCCGATTGGTAATAATATAGATGAGACGAAAATCCGCCCTTGAACAGTGCTGCCTCAGCTCGGCCATATCTGATGTCAGAGTTTGCGCGCCGCCCCACAGTATCTTCATACTGAGACTTGTATCGAAACGGGTAATCACCGCGCGAGTTGAGATACTCTCCATCGACAAAGCCACACCAGCCTTTGTGTGAGAACTGGGCATTGATACGCCCCAGATAGGTGTGAAACGAAGCCCACCGGGCAGTTACGGTCAAAGAGTCATTGGTGGGGCGACGTGTGCGCATATACACGGTAGCGCCCGAGGCATATTCTGATGCCGACTGGCACACGTCCAATTTATTGGCATTGTAAAGTGACACCGATTCAAGGGTTGACAAAGAGTATTTCCCGAGATCGACAGTGCCGTTCTGGGCGTTGGTGATGCGTATGCCATCGATATAGACACCGACATGTTGAGCACCGAGAGAACGAACATTTACTGTTTTCAACCCGCCGAGGCCACCGAAATCCTTTATCTGGACACCGGCAAAATATTTCAAAGCATCGGCTATGGAGGTGGTTGACAGGGATTGCAGATCGGTTCCCGACAATTCCTGAGAGGTATTGAGCTTAGGCCTACGGGCCGTAACCTGCACCTCATGCAAATGGACAGCTGTATCGAGCTCCTCGATATTCTGGGCAGAGAGCCGATAAAACGCGCCCAACCATATGGTTAGGCAAAGTACTAAGCTGTGCATCCAATAGCCGGGTGCTTTCATCCTTGTCAATTTTTTCGCAACGCTGCCCTCGAGCGCCTTTTTGTGCGAGTAAATAATATTGGCGGGTATTCTGACTTGTCCCCTCTATGTCTCCTTCCCAACCGTTGAACACTCTTGCATAGTCAGTGGTCTATGACATAGAATAAAAACGGAACTTACAGCAGCGGGCCTGTTCAAGATTTTCACTTGATTCCCCTTTAATCGCTATAACGCGAGCCAATTCCTAATTAAATCGACCGTAAAGGTAGCTATTTTATTTAAAACAGCCAAATAAAATAAAAATGCGACATGTTTTAACGAGCTATTAACCAGCTATCAAAAATAGGAGGACACACTCATGGCATGCCCTCTTATTTTTGATAGTTAAATTTATAGTGTATAGTTGAACGGGCTATTTATAATTTCCCGCTTTACGGCTCCGACCTGAGATGGCTGATGCTTGACATCAAATACTTTCACCTTATCAGATCCCTTGCTGTAGGACCCATCCTTATGATAGACACAGCGCACTTTCAACGCACCGGAACGTGTTGCCTTATAGCTCATAGTACCCGACTTACCCTGACCCGAATATTCACGTAACTTCGTTTCGGGCTCATTATCATAGGAGATGAACACCTGTAGTTTGTCGTAAGAATCTTCACAGTCTGTTTCATAGTTAAACATAAAGTAGTCACCTTCATAAACATTAGCCAAATATGAATGGGACGATGTCGAATTGTCACTATGATTGGTTGATGTCCACGGTTTGAAGGTACTGGGTGATATACCACCTTCTTTGTTTACAATGCTTTTTATCTTCCTTAGTGTTGAAGTAAGACTACTTGACTTATAACGCAAATAATCATTATCCTCCTCAAGTTCATAACACCAGCACATCATACCTCCTATCGAAACGACAAAAACACCCAAAAGTATATAAAACAGCACCTTGAATGTATTTTTCTTCTTTTCGACAAGTGGTAGTGCCCGATCAACGACATCATCGGTGGTCGTCGTTGCGTCATCATCGGTCAAATCTTCAGGTACCGGTGGCATGATGGGAATTGGTGGCGGTACTGTTCCTCCGTTTCCATTTTCGTCCAACAGTGTCTCGTTGCCTACTTCCTCAAGTATTGTCTCGTTGCCTACATTGATTTTCTGAGCGTGGTGGTTTCCATGATGTTTTTCAACATGGGCAGAAGCGATTTCATGAATCTCCTCGGCCGTCGGGCGATCGTTTTTTTCAAGCGACATTGCCCTGCGCATCATATCGTTAAGTTCCTTACTATAAGGAGCCGGCAAATTAGGTATCTGTGCACCGCCCAGTTCCATCACACCACCTTGTCCAAGAAACGGCAACTCGCCGGTAGCAACTTCATAGATAGTAGCGGCAAAAGCCCATACATCCGATTCCTTAACAGCTTCGGGAGAAGCCGAGAACATCTCGGGTGCCATATAGGCAAGACTGCCCGACGAATTGGCTGCCGTACCACCGGTAGAACGTGCCGAAGCTCGGCGAAGTGTGGAACGCATCTTCTTGCTGAGACCGAAGTCACTTATCACATAATCGCCATGCTCGTTTATCAACACATTATCGGGCTTGATATCACGGTGTATGATATTCATTTCGTGAAGATAGGATAGTCCAGCCGAGACCTCAGATATCATCTTCCAAAGCCCTCGCTCATCAAGACCGCCAAGCTGATTTCCAAGCGACTCAGGGCAATAATTCATCACCAAATAGGGATTGTTACCTTCTACATCATAGTGATCGGCCCGCAACAGATTGGGGTGGTTAAGGTTACGCGAATTTTTAAATTCCTGTTTAAATTCTTCAAGCCCTTTTGAATCGAGCGCAATATATATTTTTATCGCCACATCAATACCCAACTCAGTATCATTGGCAAGCCACACCTGGCCAAAACTGCCGCTACCCAACGGCTTCACCAGCCGGTATCGCCCTTTAATCAGATCGTTTTGTTCCATCTTATTGTCTTATATATATATTCTTATATTTTAATTATTGTAACTTCTTCATAGGTCTCCGACTCAACTGCATTCGACAACTCGGCTGCGTTTTTAAGTTTATAGACCACTATCTGCATCTCCATTAGAGATTCTTTTGAAATAGGGTCATCATCGGTAAGATCCTTTTTCACATCCTTAATTGCTTTCTTTAACTCTATATTGTCGGTTTCAATCTTGCCAAGAACATCGATAAGCTCCTTTCGCGCGTGCAATTCTACTATAGTATTCTGTATCAAGGCTACTGTCTGGGCATTCTTCAAGTCGGCCTTTTTGACTTTCTTTATAACCTTATCGGCATAATCCTCAAGATCAGTATCAAGATAAGGCTTTACCTGTCTGATAAATTGTTCACGGAGCTGTTCAAGACGACGTTCTTCGGGCGAAGGGGTGCGTTGCGGCTCAGTTGAAGGTGCTTGATTGACAATCTCCACAAGGGGAGGTGCCACTTCGGGCTTGTCGGCCTTCATTTTCTTATAAATGAAGAATCCGGCTATACACATTATCGTCAATGTAGCTCCAACAATGATAATCCAGAGATAATTTGCAAACGTATTGCCTGAATGCTGCGATCTTACCTGCGTTTCAGTCCCTACTCCCGTCACTACAGGCTGTGGCGTGATTTTAACTTTAGGCTCCGGAATTGAAGGTGCCGGCTGGGGGACCGATACCGGTGTCACCTGCTGCAACACCTCGGGTCCATGCTTAATGGGAACCGGGGCTCCACCAACTATCTGGCAAAGCAATACTGTCACGTTGTCATACCAATCGGCATTCTTGGCAGCTTCCATAAGCGAGGCCATACAATCAGTCAAATCGTCACTATGGTCGGCTATGGTATCCTGTATATTATCTCCGGCAAAGGGCACTCCCTGGCGATCATAGGTCAACTTATCGCGAAGCACACCGCTCAGTCCATCGCTACACAGCAGTATGATATCACCGCTATACAACAAGAAATCGCGCGACTCGGGAACAGCATCCTTGGAAGGATCACCTAAGCTACGCGTTATGATATTTCCCTGAGGGTGCTCGAATGTATCGTCATAGGTTATGACGCCTTTATTTACAAGTTCCTGAACATAGGAATGATCGGTCGAAAGAGGCTCCAGTCCATTCACATGGCTGTAGCGGTAGGCTCGGGAGTCACCGATCCAAGTCAATGTCAACCTGCGTCCTACTATCCATGCCATTATCAAGGTCGAACCCATATCTTTATGCTCTGGATTGGATGCCGAATCGGCCTTGATGGCAGCATCGGCATCACGAATTATCTGCTCGAGAAAACCTCGACGCGAAGCCTGATCTCCCGCAATCTCGGGCGTAACACGTCCCGACTCAAATGCACGGCGCACGATACTTATAGCTATCTCCGATGCTACTTCACCGGCGTTTGCCCCGCCCATGCCATCGGCAACTGCCATCAGGCAACCGAGCGGCCCCATATCAAGAATCTGATCGGAGCGCATGTTGTCGGGGCTTCCCGTGTCAATGCTATCGATTACCAAATAGTTGTCTTCGTTACCCTGATAGGGGGCATCGGGGTTAAATTTACCTGCCGGATCGCTGATGCCGGCTACGCGGTATGTGATGTTAGACTGAATCATGTCAATACTTGTTTGTTTTCGAAATTAGTGTGTTTTCATTTATCTGAGACAAGCCCTCTACACGCATCGTGACAGGACCAATGGTTATTATATCTCCCGCTTTAATTTCAGAACCTTTATCATCTACTATCTTAGAGTTCAGGAACGTACCGTTTAGCGAACGGTTTCGGCAACCGTCCCGACACTGGCCATCGCTAAGATACCATTTACCGGTAGCAGTGTCAAATTCTATTGTGCAATGCCTGCGTGATATATAGCATGTCTCGCTCTCTATGAGTGATATATGGTTGCACACATCGCTTTCCCTACCGATAAATATAGTATGTGTGCGATCTGTAAACAGACTACGCAAATTGAACACCGCCCCCTGCTGATCACCACTTGTAACCTTCAAACTTATGCCACGTGACATATCGGTTTCATAAGATACCGAGGCAGGGATAGGTGGTATTACAGTGTTGGCCGATTGGCTCAACGGCTGTGGAAGTATCGCCAACACTCTGTCGGCCGATGGCAAACGTCGCTGAAAATCCGGAACCAGACAACCTTCAATCACAGGTAACCATTCATATCCTTTTTCCAAATCGAGAAGTCGACCACGATTCCAGCGTCCTGTCATCGCATTGGTTGTATAAGTAACCATGTCGGCAGGACTGCTCAGAGGACCGAAAGGCAACTCATGGGTCAACAAACGGTACATCATCACTCCAAATGAGTAGATATCGGTAGTAGGCAACACTGTGGCATTATCGCGCGAGGGATTGAGCTGTTCGGGGGGCATATAGGCTATTGTACCGAAACGCTGCCCTGGATTTCCGTTCAATCCGCGCTTGGTGAGTCGGTTGTTCTGGTCGCCCGAAATTCCGAAATCGGTTAACACAGCGTGATGGTCATCCATCAGCAACACATTTTCGGGTTTCAGGTCACGGTGAACCTTGCCGTTAGCATGTAGTTCACGCAGGCCGAGCAGGATATGACGTGCCAATAAAGCTAAATCAAGCCGCGACCGGGTTACCGGTTTGCGTATATCTCCTCCTTGACAGTAATCCATCACAAAATAGGGGACTTCTTTATCGCATCCCTTAGCCCAGGATTTGACCAGATAGGGACTGTCGAGCAACCCTGTTTCATATTCACGGTCAAACCTTTTCAACAGATTCTCCCGATCCTTAGCCGGAATTGCCCACACCTTAAGCATTTTTAAAGCGTAGAGTTTACCGTCGACATCTTTTACCTGGTAAACCCGGCCAAATGTTCCTTCACCCAAGAACGCGGTAACCGTCCAACGTCCATCTACAAGATAGCCGTTTTGGAAAACTTCATGATTGGGTGTAACGATTGGTGGTACAGGCATTGTATATGTATTAAGAAATTGAGCGCAATTTATTACAAAATGCTGTAACAGCCAAAAAATTGGTTGCAATCTACACAAAACCCCTCGTTTTTTTTACGAAACTCCATGTGGCACATAAATCCCCTTGTACGTAAATGGACACATTCAGCCTCACAATCTATTGATTTTCAATACCCATTGACAAAAGTCATCAAATAATTTAGTTTTGTAGCGTATTAGAAAATGTCAACTTAGTGTAATTATATGGATAAAGTTATCGAACCTTCACAGATTAAACGCGAACGCCGGATACGCATCATTAAATGGGGATCGGCTTCAGTTATCGTCATTTTTGGTCTCGTTGTGTTATTCTCATCAATCTCGACCGGAATTGACAGGCGCAATTTCACGCTTTCAACAGTCGATTCCGGCCCACTCGAAACAACCATACCGGCCTCAGGACGCGTAGTTCCAGCCCATGAGGAAATCATAACATCGCCGGTAAGCACCCGCTTACTAAAGGTTTATACCCAGGCCGGCGACTCTGTTGCAGCGGGCACGCCACTGCTGCTCCTCGACCTGCAGCAGGAAGAAACAGAGCTTGCCAAGCTTATTGACAATCGCGATATCAGCCGGCAGGAACTTGAGCAACTGCGTCTTAACAACCAGACCATGCTCAGTGACCTTGAAATGCAAATCGAAGTAAGCTCCATGAATCTGAACCGCCTCGCCTTGGATGTTGAAAACGAACATCGCCTTGACAGCTTAGGAAGCGGCACCGGTGACCGTGTGCGCCAAGCCGAGACTGCTTATATAGCCGGCAAGCTGGAACTTAAACAACTTCAAACCAAACTCGAAAACGAACGCTTGCGCACTGCCGCTGCCGAGAAAGTACAGCAACTTAATATAAACGGCACTGACCGTGATATACAAATGAAACAAACCCAGCTACACCAAGGCAGTATCCCCGCTCCTATCAACGGTGTGTTGACATACATCATTACCGACTTGGGAGCTCCGGTTCATGCAGGCGACAAGGTTGCCGTTGTCTCTGACCTATCCCGATTCAAAGTCATAGGTGAGGTACCCGAAGGGAACAGCTCTCGGATAGGCGTAGGATCCCGAGTGAACGTACGTTTAGGACGCGATGAACTCAAAGGTACCGTGAGCAACATAACGCCACAGGCCAAACAGGGAGTAATAAACTTCGTGGTTCAACTTGATGACCCCGGCAACCGGCGACTGCAGTCGGGACTCAGCACCGAACTTTATGTTGCCTACGGATACAAAGACCGAGTAACCCGTCTGGCCAACACCTCAGTATTCAAAGGCCCCGGTGAATACAGTCTCTTCGTGCTTGATGGCAAAGATAAACTTGTGAAACGAAAAGTAAAGATCGGTGACAGCAACCGCGAGTATGTAGAAATAATCTCGGGCTTGAAAGAGGGTGACCAAGTAGTAGTGAGCGACATGGAACAGTACCGCAAAAACCGAACACTAAAAATCAAACACGACCCTAACAAAAAATCACATTGAGATACATCAAGATACGAAATCCTAATTCTTAATTCATTAACTCCTAATTCAAAAAAAATGTCAATAATCACTCTGAACAAGATAAACAAAGTTTATCGCACTAAAGAAATAGAAACCACTGCGTTACATAATATAAACTTGACTGTTGAGAAGGGTGAGTTTCTAAGTATTATGGGACCAAGCGGATGCGGAAAATCCACTCTGCTCAATATAATTGGCCTACTCGACAAGCCAACCTCAGGTTCCCTGCAACTGTTAGATACCAATTGTGACAATCTGAGCGACACTAAATTGTCTCACTTCCGCAATGCAAATCTCGGCTTCGTTTTCCAAAGTTTCCATCTCATTCCTTCGCTCAGCGTGGCCGACAATGTCGAGCTGCCGCTATTATATCGTAACGGACTCAGTACCCGCGAACGTCGTCAACGGGTAGAAGAAGTGCTGGAACGTCTTGAAATGAGCCACCGCATCAAGCACCTACCCGCACAACTATCGGGTGGTCAATGTCAACGTGTCGCCATCGCACGCGCTATAATAGGTAATCCATCAATAGTATTGGCCGACGAGCCCACAGGAAACCTGGACAGCAAAATGGGTGCCGAAGTGATGTCGTTGTTACATCGTCTTAATAAAGAAGACGGAACCACTATCGTAATGGTTACCCACAACGAGTCTCAGGCAATGGAGACCGATCGTATCATAAGATTCTTTGATGGCAGTATTGTATCTTGAAAACCGTGACGACTATGAAACAGAAACTTAAACAAATATGGTATGACGCACGCCATCAGCCTATGTTGGCCATGGTCACATTAGTGGCCACTACCCTATCGGTGTTCCTTATAATTGTAGTGATTATGACCCAGCAAGTCAAGATTGTACCATTCTCACCCGAAAGCTGCCGTGATCGCCTGCTTGTGGGAGAGTACATGCACGTCAATGGCATGGGCCCCGAGTCTAACACCGATATGTCATCGGCACTCAGCTACCACGCCGCCACCACACTTTACAATGATTTAGACGGTATCGAACACGTCTCTATCACAACTTCCAATTCGGCCGACATTAATGGGACCACAGGGGAAAATATCACATGCAACATGAAACTGGTTGACTCTGAATTTTTCAATATTTTTGACTTTGAACTCATCGACGGACACTTTTTCACACCCGAGGAGGCTTCAGCCGGGCTATCGGTTGTGATTATAACCGAATCAAAGGCCCGAGAAATGTTTGGTACCACCGATTGCGTAGGCAGTATGCTGTCGATCAACCACGACCGGTTCAGGGTTGTAGGTGTAGTAAAAGATGTCTCGACCTTAGCCTCTACAGCCTATGCCGACATATACACCACGCTCAACAAAGATACTATCAAAGACTACAATGGTTCGCTTGGTGTATTTGGTAGTCTTTCAGTATGCCTCTTGATGAAAGAAGGTGTTGACCAACAATATGTAAGAGATCAAGTAAAAGCCAGATATGCCATACTCGACACCGAACTGGCCGAAAAAAACTTCAAAACCGTATACCACGGTGCTCCTTTTGATCAAAAAACTATCGCCTCGGGGATAACTGGAAGTAATATCACGCCCGACCCTGATGCCGACCGTAATCTGAGACTTATACTCTACACCATCCTGTTGGTAGTACCGGCAATAAACCTCAGCGCCATGCTACACAGTCGTCTGAGGCGTCGAATCAGCTATATCGGTGTAAGACGCGCTTATGGTTGTACACGCAGCCGAATCATATTGGACATAATGTTAGAAAACTTCATGGTAACTCTTATAGGTGGACTGATCGGAGTGATTCTCGGTATCATATTTGCCTACAGTTACAGCGGCCTGTATGAAAACATGGACAACTATGGTTCCAACATGACTCCTGCTATAAGTGCGGTTTTAAATTGGAACACAATAGCTATTGCTATTGGCATATGCTTTATTCTTAATCTTATCAGTGCACTAGTGCCGGCATGGCAGGCTTCACGAGTTAGCCCGGTCGACGCTATACGTTCTAAATAACCGAGATCATTATGAAAAGAAAATTAATAAAACAGATGTTGACTGAGTGGAAGTCAAACCTTTGGATTGTTATCGAGTTGGTGATTGTTTTGTTTGTTATACAATTCCTATTTGGATTCATATTGTCTACTTACGATATGTACTCGAGCAATAAAGGATATAATCTCGATGGAGTATATTATGCCGATGTAAAGTACATTTCGTCAAAAGCCTCCGACTTTCAGCCCTACGATAGCCTACACTCCTATCTCTCCGATACCAACGTTATTTTGTCAAATATAAGGAATAACCCCCATGTGGAGTATGCCGCCTTTGGCTCAGCAAATGCGGCTCCCTACAATTATAATTTCTACGGTTTTAAATTTCACCTCGCAGAGGCCGATACGACCTACGAATATTATGCAAACCGCCGCGAAATGGACCCGGAGATGGCCCGCGTCATTCAACTTGTTGGTGTCAATGGCGAAACGACCGACCAACTTGTGGAAATGCTTGAACGAGGTGATATGCTTATCTCGGAAATGGATCGCGACTATACTTGGGCCGATGGTATTGCCCCGGCCGAGATATTTCACGGTCGAGAGGTTTTCATAGGCAACGACACCGCTTCGCTCTACCATGTCGGAGCCATCGTAGGGGGTATGAGACGAGTCGATTTTGAACCGTTGGGTGCCGGCGTAGGCTACCTGAAACCCAATTGGTCATTAAAATATTTACCCCAACTGTTGGGGGTAAGAGTAAAACCGGGTGAGGGTCGTCAATTCATCGAATCTCTGACTCCCAACGACAAACATCACAACAACGCCTATCTTAGCAAGATCGTGAGCGTGGACCTGATGCGCGATCGCGCCCACCTGCAATACACCCAAATGGTTAGAAACGTTTTGATTGGCGCATTTTTCCTGATGCTCGTGCTGTTTTTAGGTTTCCTCGGCACTTTCTGGTTCCGTACTCAACAACGCGTTGGAGAGATAGCCCTTCGTAAAGTTAACGGAGCTACCGACCGTGATATATTCAAACGTTTTATAGGCGAAGGACTTATTTTATTTACAATGGCTATCGTTATCGTAGAAACACTGGTCATAGCCACTTTGTCGACAGGACTGTTGGATAACATGGTACCAAGTGCTAAAATTACAACATGCGCTATCCTATTGTCAATAATAGTTTTAGCCCTACTTATAGTTGCCGGAATTTGGTCACCGGCCCGTCGTGCAATGAATGTTAATCCAGCCTATGCCCTTAAAGATCAATGATGAAGCTTCCTAAATTCATACTAATATTGACCCTTGGCGTGCGCCCCGGGAGGGGGAGCACGGCCGAGATGGAGCTGACGCTCGATGATGCTATCGCCCGGGCCCGAGCCAATAGTGTTGACGCTGCTGTAGCGCTCGACGAACTGAAAACCGCCTACTGGGAATGGCGCACCTACAGAGCCGATCGCCTCCCCGAAATCAATTTCCAAGCTACGGCTCCTTCCTATGCCAATCAATATTCTTCCTACATGAATGGCAACGGAGAATACAGCTTTGTAAGAAATAGATTTCTTGATGCTCAGGCTCAGCTTTCGGTCGACCAGAATATCACCCTCACAGGCGGACGCATCAGTCTCAACACCTCACTCGACTATCTCCACCAATTTGGAGCCGACGGGGGCGACCGTTTCATGACCATTCCGATAGCACTCACTCTTACCCAGCCCATTCTCGGAGTAAACACTCTTAAATGGGACAGCCGCATCGAGCCGGTAAGATTCTCCGAAGCAAAAGCTGCTTTTCTAAGCGCTACCGAAGACGTCGCATTAACTACTGTAAATTACTTTTTTACTCTGATAATGAGCCGCGAAAATGTTTCAATCGCAAGCCAGAATCTCGAGAACGCCACCCGTCTTTACACTGTGGCTGTAGAAAAACGAAAGATGGGACAGATAAGCGAGAACGACCTGTTGCAAATGGAACTGAACATGCTCGACGCACGCAGCGAACTGACCGATGCCGAGAGCACACTGAAAAGCAACATGTTCAACCTTCGCTCCTTTCTTGATCTTGGCGAAGATGTCGACATAAAACCGATTGTTCCCGATTCCATTCCCCGGGCATCGATAGTTTATACTGATGCTCTTGACCGCGCGCTCGCCAACAACAAATTTGCCCTGAACATACGACGTAGGCAGTTGGAGGCCGACTATGAGGTAGCCAAAGCCAAAGGTGACATGCGTCAAATCAACCTCTTTGCCCAGATAGGTTACACGGGAGCTGACACCGAGATGTCGACTGCTTACTCACGGCTGCGGGGAAATCAACGCGTCGAAGTCGGATTTGCAATTCCGCTCGTTGACTGGGGCAAACGTCGTGGCCGGGTGAAAGTTGCCGAAAGTAATCGCCGCGTTACCGAGAGCAAACTCCGTCAGGAATCGATGGACTTCAACCAGCAGTTATTCATTCTTGTTGAGCGCTTCGGCAACCAACAACAGCAACTGTCGATTGCGATACGCTCAAACGAAATTGCCCGCAAACGTTACGACACAAACGTGCAAACCTACCTTATCGGCAAAATCTCCACCCTCGACCTTAACGACTCGCAAACTAAAAAAGATGAAAGCATGCGCCAATATGTCAACGAATTGTACAAATTTTGGAACTACTGGTACCAGATTCGTTCATTGACGCTCTACGACTATGAACACCACGGAGACATCAACGCCGACATAGACCGAATTGTGAAACAGTAAAAATAATTCATAACTTCTCATTCCTAATTCCTCTTTCCTAATTCCTAATTCTTAATTAATTTTGCACTATGATTCTGATTGTTGACGATGATAACGCGGTTAGAATGTCAATCGCCCTGGCACTGAGAAAGGCCGGATATGACTCCCGTACGGTATCCAACGAAAAGGATGCCCTCGAAGCAGTGCGTTGTCAGGAAATCCAGTTAGCAGTTTTAGACATGAACCTTACTCTGTCGACAACCGGACAACAAGGTATAGAGATGCTGCAGAAATTTCGCATTTTACGACCCGACATGCCGGTGATATTGATAACTGCATGGGGTACCATCCCGAGTGCAGTCGAAGCGATGAACTTAGGAGCTTTTGACTACATGACAAAGCCATGGAGCAACAACGATCTCATTGCTAAAATAAAAAAAGCGCTGAAGCCTAAAACTCCCGAAACACCCGACACACTTGATCAGATTGAACGCCAGGCTATTCTTGACGCCATGCATCGCCACGATAATAATATCACTGAAACCGCCAAGGAACTTGGCATAACCCGACAGGCTCTTTACCGAAGGCTCGAAAAATATAAATGACTTTTTCTCAAATGATGAAATACAAGATATACATGGTGGCTATCGCCATCGCTGTTGTGGCCTTGGTCTCGTTGGTAACCACAGGTCACGCCTCCACAGGCCGTTGCTTGGCATCGGGAGGTATCATCTTGTTGCTTTTGATTTTAGCCTGGCGCGCTGTCGCCAAACCATTGAACGCTGTTGAGAATGGCATATATCTTCTTCGCGAACAGGACTTCAGCAGCCGACTTCGATTAACCGGACAGAGCGATGCCGACCGTGTCGTCGATCTTTTCAACAACTTGATGGACACCATGAGAGGAGAACGCCTTAAACTTACTGAACAAAACCGGTTCCTCTCACTTCTTGTCGAAGCATCACCCATGGGCGTAGCTGTTTGTGACTATGATGGAAATATCGTCTCTACCAACAAGGCCTGGGATTCGTTTGAATCTTCCCGCTTGATGGAGATCATCGGTACATTAAAGCGCGATGAATCATTAACAACACGCTTGTCGTCCTCAATGATTATCAAATGTTCTCACCGATGGTTCATGGACTCGGGATTCAGACGCTCTTTCTACCTTGTGGAACGGCTCACTGATGAGATAGTGCATGCCGAAAAAATGATCTACAACAAAGTAGTACGCACCATAGGCCATGAAGTCAATAACACACTTGGAAGTGTAATCTCAGTTCTCGACACGCTCAGCGATATCAACCGTGACGACACCATGGTTGTAGATACTCTACAAAGCTGTAATACAAGTTGCCGCAACCTCGTAGACTTCGTAAAAGGCTACGCATCTATTGTAAAACTACCTGAGCCACGATTGCTTACAGGCAACATTGGCGATGCCGTAAGTTCAATGATGACCGTTCTGCAAGGACTCGCCACATCCAACATAACAATCACTCTTGAAAACAACTCTCCGTCAACATGTTCTTTCGACAAAATGCTTTTGGAACGGGTAATGGTGAACATTATAAAAAATTCCATAGAGAGCATAGGCAACCGGCCAAACGGCATGATCAACATTTCAATCCACAGGAATACACTGAATATTACCGATAACGGCCATGGAATAAACCCCGAAAATGCACTGAGGCTATTCACCCCATTCTTCTCCACCAAGCATCCCGACCGCGGGCTCGGCCTGATGCTTATCGCCGACATTCTACGCCAACACAATGCCACTTTCGACCTCATCACCGACCCCAAAACCCACTTGACGACATTCAGCATATCGTTCCCCAATAGATTGCCCTGATTTTTTTAACGTAATTTATTGTAAATGCGAACAAAAAGCCGTATCTTTGCATCGCTTTCGTGCGCACCCGCGCTAAGCGAAAGCACGAGATTTTAATTAACTTTATTTATTAACCCTTTTTTCAAATGACTGAAGAAGTAAAAACTTCCCCCCTCGCCGACTTTGACTGGGACGCCTATGAAAAAGGCGAAACTCAGGGCGAGAAAACCCGTGAGGAGCTCACCAAAACTTATGATGAGTCACTCAACACCGTTAAAGACAAAGACGTAATCGAAGGTACCATCATCGCCCTCAACAAGCGCGAGGCTGTGGTTAACATC
>CANOKG010000028.1 GCA_947566655.1 uncultured Muribaculaceae bacterium
TCTCACGGATTTTGGTGAACAACCAATGTTCCGGTCTAACAGGAGTTCAAACTATCACCAATTACAGCGACTCTGAACATCACGCCACTACCCGATCCTAAGCCGGCCTCATTTACCGGTGCTGTTGGAAAATTCACACTCGAAGCAAGGATTAACAGTGATAAATTACGCACTAATGAAGCTGCATCCATAACAACCATTATAACCGGAACCGGCAATATCAAGTATGTCAAAAGTCCCGAATTAGATCTTCCCATCGATTTCGAACAATATACTCCAAGCGAAGACGTCAGGACCCATGTCTCCGGTAATACAGTGACCGGAACGGTAACGTCGGAATATACCTTTGTACCTCAAAGTGTTGGTACTTTCACTATAAAACCGATAGAGTTTAGCTATTTTGATCTTACTAAAAAAGAGTATGTAACATTGACGTCAGGTGGATATGTACTTGAAGTGGCCCGGGGCGCCAACACAACAACCGGTGTATCGGAGCAAAATGAAATTCGCCAACGTGCAACCGACATTTTACATATTCACAGTCTAAGCGATAATTCACTGTCAACAAATTATTCACCAACAATCCATAGTATCTCATTCTGGATATCTTGGATTGTAGTGATCGTAATCGCTACAGCCGGATTATTCCTTCATCGCCGTCAACTTCGGCTAAACGCTGATGTTATCGGGCGTAAAACAGCTCGAGCCGGACGCGTCGCCAAAAAAAGACTGCACCGTGCCAAAAACTTTATGGAAAGCGGAAATAGAGAAGCCTTCTATGCCGAGATTCTTAGTGCTCTTTGGGGCTATATCAGCGATCGTTTAGCTATCCCCGTTGCAGACCTTAACCGTAACAATATCAGCGAGCAGTTATCGGCTCACGGAATGAATAATGAGGATATCACTCGTATAATCAACCTGTTTGATGAATGTGAAATGGCCCGTTATACCCCCGAATCATCCATGCGTTCCATGACCGACATCTATAACGATGCATCTCAATCAATGGATACACTTGAAAGCATAAAAAAGAAAAAATGAAAAAGATTCTTACAATAATATTTTTAGCAACTATAAATTTGTGCTTTACAACTTATGTAGCCGCAAGTGATATAACGCAGCAAGCCGACTCGGCATATAACGAAACGGCCTATGCCAATGCACTGTCATTATACAATCAGGCACTCGACTCTATCGGCTCATCCTCTAACCTATATTATAATATAGGAAACACGCACTACCGCCTGGGTGATCTTGGTCGAGCGGTACTATGGTATGAACGTGCCCTTCAACTTGATCCTACCAACAACGATGCTCGTGAAAATCTTGCATTTGTAAATACACGTATCACCGATAAGCCTGTCAACGATCAGTCGCTGATAGGCCGTATATATGACAGTATTGTTAATTCAGCACACTATGATACATGGGCTTGGATAACATTCTCATTATTTACACTTACAATTTTAGCATTTGTAGGTTACCTGATCTCTCAACAAATAACAATTAGGAAAGCCTGTTTTTTTGGAGGAGGCATATTGCTCATAGTTACAGTCTTTACAGCATCGTTGGCATTAACTGGAGCTTCAAGATCTACAAACCACAACTTTGCCATAATCACTTCACCATCGGCTCAACTTTCAACCGCTCCGCGAGAAACAATAGAAGCCGACACTCAAGCCTTTTTACTACACGAAGGCACTAAAGTGGAGATAGTTGATTCAGTAGTGTCCTCTGTTCCCGGTGCTACACGCTGGTATGAAGTAAAAGTAGGAGGTAATGCCCGTGCCTGGATAAAAGGTAACGACATGGAAAGAATCTGAATAGTTAATCAAACTACTGATAAATATGATAATTACTATCGATGATTACAAGATAAAAAATTATCAATTTAGATCTAATACTTAATTTTTTAGATAAAACTTGTGAAAAAATTTGCACATGTCAGATTAATATCTTAAATTAGGGCAAAAATATTAATCAACCGATTTCATTAACCTTAAAATTATAGAGTCATGACAAAAACAATCTCATTTAACGACCTGCGCCGTCTTAAAGATAGCTTGCCTGATGGAGCTACACACCGCATTGCCGACAAACTCAACGTGACAGTTCAAACCGTCCGCAACTACTTTGGCGGTGTCAACTATGAGTTTGGCAAAAACTGTGGTGTACACATTGAACCCGGACCCGATGGCGGTATTGTAGTTCTTGACGATACCACAATATATGATATGGCAGTTGAAATACTGCAGGAAGAACAAGCTAAAGAGAAGTAAATAATGTAAAAGGGCTGAACTGATTCACCCGTCAATACATATCATTTACTTCATTGTTTATATACCACCGTTATTCCCTGACAACAAAATTATGACAAACGATAAACTTCTAACAGTCGCTATCCACACCTTTGATAAGGCCAAAGAGTTAAAGTCAATTTTGGAACATGAGGGAATAACGGTGGTGTTGCATAACGTAAATCTCACACAGCCCAATCTCTCCTCGGGAGTGAGAGTAAGGATTAAAGAGCAGGATCTCCCACTCGCATTACGTATAATTGAGAACAGCGAGATATTCATACTCCCGAAAGACTCTGCGACCAACACCACACAACCGACCATACTTGTTCCTGTTGACTTCAGCAGCTACTCGATGAAAGCATGTTCACTTGCATTTGATATTGCGACACGTCACAATGGACGAATAGTGCTGCTGCATGCCTATGTTCCTCAAACACGCATCAATTTACAACTCACACCTGTTCTTGACTTCACATCACCCGATGAAGACACTATAGAACAAGGACAAGACACTCTTGACGATGAAATGTCAAAAGCGGCAAAAAAACGATTGGATGACTTTTCTTTGACTTTAAAAGAGCAGATAAAGGGCGGTCAATTACCACCCGTTGTATTCACTACCCGCACAGTTGCCTCAGTTCCTGAAGACGCTATTCTGGAATTGGCCAAAGATATTAAACCTTATATTATAGTAATGGGAACACGTGGTGCCGACAAGAAAGAGCGGGAGTTAATCGGATCTGTAACAGCCGAAGTCCTGGACTCATGCCGCCAACCTGTATTCACAATTCCCGAACAAAGCCGGTTGAGGACACTTGATGATTTGCGCGATGTCATCTTGGTAAGCAATCTCGATCAAAACGATCTTTTGGCACTCGATACCCTCTATAGACTGGCTCCCAACTTGACTATGAACGTAAATATTGTACATATTGCCGGGAAAAGATCACGAGGTACAGCCAATCAGTTGGAATTAGATATGATGCTTGAATATTGCCGCACCCACTATCCCCTATGCAACTTTACAATATGCAGTCTCGATACCGACCACGGTATTGATTACCTTAAATCACTTGATAACGATGGTAAAACATCGCTCATCGTCATACCCAACAAACGTAAAAATATATTGGCACGTCTGTTTAATCCGTCATTAGCTCACAAGCTATTATTCCACGCCGATGTCCCGTTAATGGCGATACCGGTGTAAATCGCCGTTATTGATATTAATACTATACCAACCCTATATTTACCTGTTCCAATGTTTCTGAATATCATTGGGAATAAAATTCCTTAAAAATTTTGCAGTTATTGAATTAATTACTATTTTTGTATTAATTACAATTTAGTTAAACCACCCAAGGTATGGAAATTTTTAGCGAACGCAAGATAATCGAGATGCTGAGACAAGCCGGAATAAGACCATCAATACACCGTCTATCGGTATTAGAGTACGTTGCTAATAACCGTACTCATCCAGTAGCTGAAGAGATATATGAATTTATAGCTTCTAAATATACCGGTGTGTCCAAAACAACAGTATACAATTCACTGCACACATTGGTAGAAGCTCAAATTCTGAGACCTCTGGAAATGGGAAGCAATACAACGCGGTATGATTTGGCGATACAAAAGCCACACAGTCATTTCAAATGCAAATCATGTGGTAAGATATTTGACATGAACCTACCCGCCGATATTGACAAAATGGCAGCTCCAGGGTTCAGAGTTGAATCAACCGACTTACACTTTGCCGGAGTATGTCCAAAATGCATAAAGATTACTGAAAATAAATAATCAATTAAATAACTTAAACAATGAAAGAACTTAAAGGAACTAAAACAGAGAAGAATTTGATGGATGCATTTGCCGGTGAATCACAGGCAAGAAACAAATACACCTACTATGCATCAAAAGCCCGAAAAGAAGGTTTTGAACAAATTGCAGCGATCTTCGAGGAAACAGCACTTAACGAAAAAGAACACGCAAAGTTGTGGTTCAAATATTTACACGGAGGAGACATCCCCGACACGATGAACAACCTTCGTGATGCAGCTGAAGGAGAGAACTATGAGTGGACCGACATGTATGACCGTATGGCTGCTGAAGCCGATGAGGAAGGATTTACCGAAATAGCACGCCGTTTCAGAGCAGTAGCCGCAATAGAACGTCATCATGAAGAACGATACCGCCGTCTACTAAAAAATATAAAAGAAGGCATTGTATTTTCACGCGAAGGTGACACGATATGGATATGCCGTAACTGCGGACACATTGTTGTAGGCAAGAAAGCCCCCGGTGCATGCCCCGTATGCCTGCATCCGCAGAGTTTCTTTGAAATTGAAGCTAAAAACTACTGATAGTATTTTTAATTAAATGCTCCCACACTGCAAAAGCAATAGTGGGAGCATTTATTATTTATTAAGGTATATTTCCATTAATTGATTTACCAATGGTGCAGAGAAACACAATCGGTTGCGCCACCGCTGGCAGGATGGGCGATTATCTTATTGGCATATTTTGAATATAACAACCGGGCAGTTTCTATATCATCACTGGCAGGCATTGTCTCCACCTCCAGAGGAGATGGCTCTATCCAATTATTTTCAAAATTCCTTACTGTGGTGAAATATTCATCTGCATCAAATTTCTTACCTTGCTTGGCTGCATCAATGACCCTATCGATAAACATTGACCATCGTGGAGCATAGTATGTGTGGTTCAACTCAGCCCACTGACGGTTGGCATAGTCATTGAGTTCCTTCGATGGTCCCCATATACTAATAATCGTACGGGCATTCTTTTCGTAATAATCCTTTTCGGTGCTGTCAGTACCCTTAGATCGAGCATCGGTAATCCACTTTGACATGCGCGTACCATGATTACTGTTCAGCAACAGAGTGAGATCAGCCAAAAGTTCTTTCATCTGATCTCCGCTTGAAATCAAGACTGTGGTATCACCCGATTCATAAGCTGAGGTAAAATCATCACGCAAGGCCATAAAGTAATTACTCAGAGCCTGTCTTCCTAAATTTACACAATCAAAAGCATGTTCATAGCGACCGGGATTGTCAACTGAAAGCATATCTCCCCAGGCCTTTATAAGTTTAGAATTTGCATAAGTAACATTAGGTTTGGTTGTCCACCAACTAAAACCTGTAAGTGAAGGTCGTGCATTTACCAAAGGTCCCTGACCACACAGAGCTACATCCACAAATATACTATCGGTCAGAAGCTTCCAAGCTCGACGCGCGTTTTGATCGATATGTCCAACGCGGCGATCGACTATCGACATAATAAGACTATCACTATCAATCGGACTTTTCCAGGCTCGGTCGAGAATAAATTCATACATGTAGGGATTTAAATCAATTCCTTCCAAGGTTGATCCTATACCAATAAGATTAGAACCACCATTGGCCAATACATCATCGATGCGGTTGTTTACATCGCGGAGCGGACTTGCGAGGAATGAATTACCTCCAAAATTACCAAGATAACACCAAATGTAGGGTTGTCCATAGAAACTGTCAAATAGCTTCCATTCCTCCACCGACTCGCAATAATAATCAAGCAGAATCATCTTACCTTGGGGTACTCCCTGAATGTAGGCCTTAGCTGTTTCGGGAGTCCAATGTACAGGATCGGCATAAAGTATCCAGGCCATTTGCAACCAGGTTGCATCGGGATCTACAGCTGTAACCGAATCATATATACTGCGCGAAATCATGGCTAATGAGTCGGGATTCCATGTAGGTGGATCAACCTCGTTGAATGGATCAATTCCATAGATATGATCAGTGCCATAAAGTTTTGTCTGCTCTGTTAAATATGCACGCTGAATAATCGCAAACAAAGAATCTTCGGGACTGAGATATGTACAACGGTAATCAGACGGAAAGCCACCCCACTCACTCACTGTAGTAGTTTTAGCATCAGGATAAATTCTCTTCAATGCAGCCGGTACATGGCCGGCAAAACCGGGAAGTACGGGACGCATGGACAACTGTCGCTCACGATCGACAATGCGTTTCTGAAGATTCTTCTGATCATCGAGCCATGACTGTGGAAGCGGACTTTGCCATCCATCGAGATTACACATGCGGTGCCATGGTAAGTGGGCAGGCCCGGTAAAGTAAGTTCTGATTTCTTCATCACTCATTCCCAACTTACTCCACACATTATACCATATAGCTTCCTGACCGGTAGTGGCAAGAGGCAGATTAACACCGTTGAGCGCCATCCAATCAATGAACCGCTCCCAATCGTTCCAACTCCACCATGGCATAGAGTAGCCCGAAGTACAATAATTGAGAAAGAAACGCTCCGGTACCACAGCCGATACCGAAACAGGTTCTGAAACCATAGGCAGATTGTCAGGAACAACAACCGTATCGGTGGCATACCAAGAAACCTCTGTAAGACAATAATTCTTTAGATAGTAATTGAGTCCCATAGCCATTGAACCGGCATTATTGGCCTCAATAACAATCTTAGACCCTTTACTGCTTAGAGTAAATGAATCGATCGAATCATTATCGATCGATTTTTTAAATTCAAAATTCCGGGCTACTGAAGGAACTACACGTTGAGCCAATTCATGCGCCGCTTTAACATCAGGGTCGCCCCCTGTGCAACTTGTCATAGATGACAATGAAGCAACAAGGAGCGACAATGAAAATAATTTAAAAATATATTTCATTATAACGTATTTTAGTTTTTAATGAAACGAACAGCAGTGCCACCACCCGCAGCGAGATTAACAGGCAGGACATCTTCCGAAGTCACAGTTTGCTCAGTGATAACATAGGCAGCAGGATTGGTTTTCCAATCGGTGTCAGGAGCATCAGCATAGATTTGTGCAACATATTCACTATCGGCATCAAGGAAGTCAAGAGATATATTCAGTTGACGTGCTTCTTCATTGGTAGCTACACCAAGATACCAGTCGCTTGAGTTACGGTCCTTACGCGCTATAGCGACATATTCACCAATTACAGCATCAGGAACAACCGTCTCTTCCCAGTCAACAGGAACGTCTTTGATAAATTGGAAAGCATCGAGATGTGCTGCATAGTTTTCGGGAAGATCTGAAGCCATTTGCAATGGGCTATAGATAATCACAAATAACGCCAATTCCTTAGCAAGGGTTGTCTGTACACGTGCATGGGGGCTGTTGGGATTATCAAAATTAAAAGTTCCGAAAGTGAAATCCATCGGGCCTGCAAGTCCACGGGTAAAAGGCATCACCACAGTGTGGTAGGGAGGATTACCTCCATCTTCATCCCAAGCGCTGTGCTCTTGTCCACGCACACCTTCTTGAGTCATAAGGTTAGGATATGTTCGCTGCAAACCGGTAGGCATAACAGGCTCATGATTATCAACATTTGAAGTATATTTGGCGGCTGTCTCTATAACCTTACGGTAGTGACGTACTCCAAATTGGCTACTGTGATCTTCCTTGCCATCCATCAGTAGGTTTACATAACCGGTTTTCACATTATGAATGTTATGATCATTCATATATTGATAGGCCGTGTCAAGCTGGTTCTCATAATTTGTAGTCCAGGCGGCTGTCTCGTGGTGCATGATGAGCTGTACACCCTTTTCTGTAGCATAACGACTTAACTCATCCATATCATAGTCATCATAGGGATCGGTGAAACTAAAGTGATCGTTGGAAGGCCAGTGTCCTTCCCATCCTTTGTTCCAACCCTCAACGAGCACACCGGGGATACCATGTTCAGCTGCAAAATCAATATAACGTTTAACATTGGCTGTGTTGGCACCATGGCGATCACACTTATACCAATAGGTATTGAACAGATGCATTTCCCACCAAACGCCAATATATTTCATAGGCTTACAAAATGAAGGATCGGCAATAGCACTCGGTTCGTTAAGATTGAGCATAAGCTAAGAAGTAACAAGATCCCCCGGACGATCTCCTATAATCATAAAACGCCAAGGAGTAGCAAATGGGGGCTTGACATAGGCGGCCACACCATTGCTCCAAGGTACTAACTGAGCCTGAAGTGTATTATTATCGGTAGCCATTAGATTCATAAACGGGAAATCGGTCAAAGCAGCCTGATGTATAGCGAGATATTTTCCGGGAAGCTCGACAGTAGCAGGTGTACGTACCGTATCGATATCGGCAATAGCGCTCTTATTGTAATAACCTTCAAAATATACATCATCGGCAGGCATAGCCCATACCTGTGACTCAGCCGGCAATTTAAACTCAGTGAGTTCTTGCATTATAATTAGAGAATCCCGTTGCTGTTCAGGGAATAAATACCGATAACCGAATCCATCGTCAAAAACACGTACTTCAAGATTTACCAAAAGGTCACCACCACGCTGTTTCATCTCTACAATCAACTGATTGTAATGATCACGAACAAAGCGGCTTTCACCCCAAGTGGTTTCCCATGTCTCGTCGTGAGATGAAGTGGATGTTGAAGTTATATCAAACTTATCAAGCATCTCGTCACCACTCAAGATAAATCCAAGTTTAGATGGAGCAACTACAACTGTTTCTGAATCAGAAACACTGTATGTAAGACCTGTATCAGTGTTTGAAAGGTTAAACACTATCGAGCCGTCGGGTGACTTAACTTCGGTAATGTTAGAACTACATGACGCCAACAGAGTTGCAATCGATGCAGCAAATAACAGATTAATTTTCATTATTGTATATAATTTGATTGATTTAATTCCTGGGTGTAGACATTACCATTGTGATCGGTTGCCTTTACGGTGATAACTGACTTATCGCTTTCGGGAACAGCGTAGAACAGATGCTCAGTAAGATCAGAACCTACATAGGGGAAAGCATAGTTTTGGCCATTCTCAGAAACATCTTTGTAGATGTTCGGATCATAACCTTTATAGCGAATCATTTCACCCTTGAGCACACCATCCTCAAACCACTCGATCTTCCACGAAGAGTCAACATTCCAAATATTTGCGACAACAGCTTCAGGATGCTCACGCGAACGTCCTCTTGGATACAGCTCAAATTGATAATTCTTATCACGGCCCACGCTCTTGTAATACCAATTGATATTATCTCCATCGATCTCATAAACCGCATAACCTCCGGGAGTACCGTCCATTGCCCAAGGTGCGCACCAGAACAGTGTGGACAACGGCGCATGACAATGTTCATAAAGTTTATCACTGAAAATATAGTTCTCATTGTAATGTTCGTGTCCTGTCATAAGATGGGCGTTGTAGGGCTTAAGGATGTTGAACAGAGCTTGACGGTTACTTAAAACCTTGTGGTAAGACTCTTTTCCCCACTCCTTGTGGCGAGCTTCGCGCGAGTAGCAAGGTATATGCATCGATACAATCACCGTTGATCCTTCAGGTACCGACTCAAGATCTTTTTTTAGCCAATCAAGTTGCTGTTTAGTCAGATAACCGGCATAGTATCGTCCCATCCAGAATACATCATCGAGCACAACATAGTGAATCTTACCGCGATTAAATGAATAATAGGTAGGTCCAAAATAATGATTGAATGCCTTTCTCGATTCTTCATTAGTTGGAACGTCCATCTCAATATCGTGGTTACCCACTACATAGAAATACGGGAAACCACATTTTGCAATATCTTCTATCATCCATGGAAAGAAGTGATCTCCTTCATTGAAGTTTCCAACAATGTCTCCCACCATCACACCTACAGCTTCTTGTCCGGCATAATCGGTAGCCATGGTCTGTTTCATCTCAAGAGCGGCTTTTTCGACTTCAGCCATATTAGGGTCGAAGTAAACCTGAGGGTCGGCCATAACAAAAAGAATATGTTTAGTCATATCTTTATCGCTTGGCACTATATTAAAGTCATGCTTGAAATTTCCTTTCTTATCAGCGTCGATTTCAGCATATATCTGAGGTACACCATTGGCCACCGGTATCTGGTATCCATCAGGAACTGTAATGTAAACATACTTAGCATCGGAGGCAGCCTCGAATTTATACTGCCCCTTACCATTGGTAGTCACAATTGAGGTCCCATCAGTAACCGGGACCCCGGCAAGAGGTTTACCGTCAGATAATACACGACCCGACAAGATACTTCCGGCCGCGTAAGCTGGCATAGAAACAATTGCAGTAAACAAAAGCGCTATTACAGAATTATTCATTGTTATATCGTTAAAGAATGTGGATTAGTTTTTCTCAATTATAGCCGCATAACCACCACCGGGTGCCATATGAAAATCAACCACTTCACCGGCTCTGACAACTTGCTTATACAGTTTATAATCGGTTGCCTGTTTATGGGCGTTGACACCATCGGCAAAAACAGTCATTGTATACTCACCTTCAGGCAAGAAATCAAGCTTGAGCTGCATGTCGCGGGGATTCCAATCGGTCAATGCTCCTACAAACCACTTATCGCCATTGCGACGAGCCATCAGAAGATATTCACCAATCTTGGCATCGATGCCAATAGTTTCGTCCCATACGGTTGGAATCGCAGCAATAAAATCGGCATATTCAGGAGCCAATTTGAAGTTGCTTGGAGAGTCGGCAACCATTTGCAACGGACTCTCGTATATTACAAACAAAGCAGCCTGCTGGGCACGTGTGCCAAGACTCATAGGATGATTGAAATTAATGGCGAAATCTTCTTGCGTTGCATTGTTGACCGCACCGGGAGTATAATCCATAGGACCGGCCATCATACGTGTGAATGGCAAAATCAAATTGTGAACAGGATTAATATCTCGTGAATCCTTATCATGTTCCATTCCAAGAACTCCTTCGAAAGTCATAACGTTGGGGTACTTTCGTTGTACACCACAGGGCTTATAGGCACCATGAAAATCGACAAGCAAATGACGATCGGCAGCTGCCTTTCCTACATTTTCATAGAAGTTGACCATATCCTGGTCACTGCGATTCATGAAATCAATTTTGATTCCTTTCACGCCCCATTTTTCATAAATATCGAGTGTTCCCTCGATATCAAGTATCAACGGGTTCCATAGAGCCCACAACACGATACCTACACCTTTATCCTTACCATAAGCCACAAGCTCCTCAACATTTACTTCGGGCTTGTAGTTTTTAATATCCCATGTACCCTTCGACCAACCTTCATCAAGCAAGATATATTCGAGACCATGGTCGGCAGCAAAATCAATTATGTATTTGTAGGTAGGGGTATTTACTCCACTTTCAAAATCTACGCCATATATATTAAGCATCGACCACCAATCCCATGAAATTTTACCTGGTTTGATCCATGAAGTATCTCCTATTACAGAAGGTGATGAAAGATTCCACGGAAGCGTGTTCTCCAACAATGCAGCATCATTGTCGCTGACCATTACAACGCGCCAAGGGAGCGATCTCTTACCTTTTATCTTAGCTATATAAGGATAGAGTTCGAGAAGTTCCTCAGTGCGGTCGGTACCGGGTTTCAAGCGTACGTCTTTGATTACCTGCGGGAACTCACCACTTAGAGTGTAACAGGAATCACCTGTAAGGAAAAGATTTGAGTAATCTTCAACATCAGTTTCTGTTACAACAACACGAGTACCTTTGGGTGTAGTCATATAGATAGGCAAGAAACCCTTCATCATCGTGTTAAGAGAAGCCAACGACCTATTCTCAAACGAGACCTCCTGTGGAGTGACAAAATTGCTATAGATATCCATTGGCCAATAGCTCATTGTATTCTGTGGCATGTTGAACTCAACGATCTCGTTATTAACAATGACATCGCCCTTACGATCTAACACAAATCGATATGCTGCTCCATTGTTGTAAGCACGGAACTGAACAGAGTATCCACCGGCCATTTTTAACGACAACTCGTTATAGTTATCTTTGACCTCCTTAAATTTTGTAGGGACAACAGCTGTCAACAGATCATCGACCGATCGCCGGGTTACCTTTGTTACTTTCGAATTCAAACCAAGTTGCGACTTCAAGCCATCAATTTCCAAACCTATAGCCGATGGCTCAACCAACACTTCCCCACCCTTTTCAACGCTCCATGTCAGCGATTTAGCTACGTCAACATTTACAGCGATGTTACCATCGGGCGATGACAGTTGATATGCGGCGGCTAAAGCCGAAGCTACAGAAAAAGGCAACACTCCCAAAAGTAAATATAATCTCCTCATTGCGATAATAAATTGTTTAATTTTGTAATTAGAAAATTGATTCAAATTTATGAAATTATTTTTTAACTTCAAAAAGGAATTTATTAATTTTCAAATATTAAGAAAGCCATAGGCCTGTATTTTTAATACAATGAGCCTATGGCTAAAACTTTGGTTAAGAAAACTCAATAATTCGTATTATATACGATTAAAAGAGTTCATCGTCATCCTGAGCAAAACTATTTGGATCTTCATAACGCTTGATACCTTCAAGTGTCGAATCCCATAAACCACGATTGTTGACATGTGACAACTCAAATGTCATGTAACCATCGGTGTATTTAAGACATAGATAAGTCGCATCACTATTTTTTGCTTGGTCAAGAGCATAGGCAGCGATAGAACCGTAACACTTGCAATCGCCCATTATGAAGTCATCCCAAGTCTTGACAAAGTTCTCCACAGTCCAGGTTGTCGATGGATCCTCACTGATCCACACTTTTTCTGAATATGCTCCGGTAACAAAAACATCGAGTAAAGCAGCAAATCCGGTGTTATTGTAAGTACTTGTATACTGAGCACCTGACGGTATATACTTGGTACTTGCCCAGTTCTGACCGATTGAATAGCGTGAACGCCAGTCGCCCGACGCCCAAAGATGGATTTCACAATTGGGATTAATCGCCTTAACAGTTGTACGTATTTTAGAGAGCAGTTCTTTAACCGTTGCCGAACGGTATTCAATCCACTTGGCAAATTTTGGTCCGATCCCATTACCTTCAGTAACAATTTCAGTCATCTGAGGTTTGGGTTCATTCCAATATTCAGCATAACCGTTAAGGTCAATATCTCCCATACCAAAATAGCCACCATCGTTGTTACAATAACGTAGATAATCGAGGCTAAGACCCTTGATCTTAGGATATTTTGTTACAATTTCAGAACAAATCTGCAGTACAAAGTTTTGAACTTCGGGCGAACGGGGTGTCAACATAATAACCCCCTGGGCAGGATCATCTGCTATATTTACAGTTTTTGATCCATTACCGGCGCCAAGCACCGAACGCACCTGACATTTATCATACCATTTTTCTTTTTGATCGTATATAAGTCCCTGTGTCAAGCCCGTATTAACATTACGGTAACCAAAACCGGTCGCTACGATTGAAGCAACGACGTCAATCTCCATTTCCTCACATTTATCAAGAAAATACTGTAGATAGTCATCATAGTCGCGAGTAACAGTCATTTCGCCCAATGTATTACAATAAGGGAGAATATCACTCTTGTATAGAGCATATCCATTACCGGGTTTCACATCAAGGTAAATCATATTCATACCATTATCCTTGATCTTTTTCAACTCGGCATCAATTCCAGCTTTAGTAGCAAGTTTTTGGAAATTGGCATGAGCATCGATCCACATTGCCTTAGGCTTGATAGTGGGTGCTTCGGGAACAATATCGGGAACAGGAGGCTCAGGAGCTTGTCCAAAGTAATCTATAGTATCATCGTCGTTACAGGCTGTAGTAAAAGCCATAGTTATCGCGGCTACCGCCCATAGATATTTTTTTATTTTCATATTTCTATAGAATTATTTATTAACACAATTAGAAGCAAGTGAGACGGAACACGGCCATACCATAACGGTCGGTGTAATAAACGACATAAGCATCACCGCGCTGATCATCCCAATACCAGTCGCTACAACCACCAAAACTCCAGGCAAGATTTACTGAATAAGCCCAGGAGGTACCGTTAACACGCGTCGAGAGGTCATCCAAACCGGCAATATCGTTGTGCCACCACCACGCGGTACCATTCATGATAAGTGCATAGTGAACACCATTAATAAGCATTGAATTAACATAAGGACGACGGGCACCTGTGCGGGTAATATTAGATCCGGTACCAACCCACCATGACTGCCATGAACCATTGAATACCGCTGGCATTGTAACCTTAGTTGTACCTTTATAAGTTTTGGCCATTACCTTAATCGATCCATTTCCAGTACCCTCGACATCGCCAAACATATAGCTTGAGTTCAATTCACTGGTAAGAGGAGAAATCATTTGGAATCCGTTACCATCATCGGCACGTGCTCCGGTCTCAATCACTTGGGTATCGACAATTTGATTATTCTCAACATGAATCATATAATGGCTACCCGATTGGTCTCGACCGGCATTGCCTGAGATATTGGCTTTATCGTTAAGTTTTCCCATAATCGATAGATAACTTGAACCATCGGTTGTACTGCAAAGATTCCCTTGAACAGAACCTAACAACAGGGGGGAGGAATTGTAGGACGTCCAATAATAAATATCACACGAACCTCCGTTAACCACAGCGCCAACAAGAATACCATCCATATCCGATGTAATAGCCATGAGATTTTTCATATCGATAGAACCGATATTCAACTTACCGACATAGCTGAGATCCTGCTTGTTGTAAACACGTAGGCCAAGCTCAGCATCAGGAACATTCAGAGATGCATCGCCTAAAGCCGGAGCGGTATACTGACGAGACATAAGTACAATGTGATTGTGACCACAGAAACCTACATAACCGTTGAGATCACCATACTGTCGAGAATCAGAGAATCCATAGTTGCCCTGTTCTCCCGGAAATCCAAGTTCAGGAAATTTTTTCTCTACGATTTGGGTACCCAATGTATAACCTGTACCATATTCAGGTACTGCGGTTGAGCTATAGGTAACAAGATAAGTGTTTCTTGCGCTACCATCTTCCGATATTACGGTATACTCCACGCCACCATCCTGAGCGAAGTTTTGAGGAATGGCGGGATCGGGATCAACAAGTGCGCCTTTTGAAACAAAGAACTGGGCAACTGTACCGTTAAGCTCTTCAAATGGATCTAAATCGGGATTGATAAGAATATAAATTGTATTACCATCCATTTTCGATTTCCAAGTCAATCCTGAGTTGCCGGTCAATCTGAGATTGCATAGGTCATCACCGCCAAGTATAATGGCTTCTTTGCCTGCCTCGGTGAAAATATCATCATCGTTGCAAGATTGAAACCCAAGACCTATGGCAAGAATACCTGTGGCTATAAATATTTTATGTAATTTCATAATTATAATCTTTAATGATTAATGATTACTCATAAATACCCATAATACGATATTTACGCACCGCACCTGTTCCCGCTTGAACTGAAATAACAATACCGTTGGGATGTTCATCATCAACCAGAATATTATGGGTGCTGTAAGTAAGCGAGGGAGTTATCATTGCATCGTATGGAACTCCGGTAATACGCAAAAAGACATTTGTGAGATCAAAATTCTTACGCTGATCCATCGGCACTATAAATTCGATAACGCCCGAACCTCCTTCGGCCTGCTCGGCTGTGAAGTTCTCAGGGAGTTCTATGCCGTTTTTATCATATTCTATAATCGTAGCCTCAAGGTGAGGTGATGAAGATAAACGACCGGCAAAACACTGTGCTGATGTAATTATGTTATCGGAATGAATATAGACCTGATCAGCTTCGCTACAACTTGACAACCCTAAAGTCAGGATCGCAACAAGTGTCAATAGTATATTAAATTTAAAAACTTTCATCGCTAAAATTTTTTGTCAAGTTAATTACCAACCGGGGTTATTAGTACACAATGGGTTGTTTGAACGTTCTGTTAATGGAATTGAGAAATAATTGTAATTATAGTTGTAAACACGAGTACTTCCACCATCTATCTCGATGCGTTCATAAGTAAAACTACCGCTCGATTGTTTTACAAGAACACCATGCATAGCTTTGCCATTAAGAGTGTTCTCGGCCAATCCCCAGCGACGAAGATCCCAGAAACGGAAACCTTCACCAACGAGTTCTTTAGCACGTTCATCGCGAATTATCTTCATTGCGTCTTCCAATGATGAAAAATCGGAAATTTTCTTATCAGGAAGATTTACACGATTACGCACTTTATTAATACAATCCAATGCTTTTTGACGATTTGCTACAAAATCCAAATTAACATAGGCTTCTGCCTGATTGAGAAGAACTTCGGCATAACGGCACACGATATCGGGACAAATACTTTTGTTGTCACCTTGCAAGAATTTAATGTTTGATTCCTGTAAGAATTTACGAAGGAAGTAACCTGTACAGGTTTTACCATCGGTATTACCCGAAAGGATAAATTCCTTGAATCCATCGGCTCCATTTTCAAAAGTTTCAATTGTTCTTTCTCTCCAGGAGGCCCCGTTGTATAAAATTGTAGCCTGGAAACGCGGTTCACGATCAGAGAACGGATCGGCATGAGCCTGATCCCAGGTATTCCAATCAAACGCTGTACCGTCACTCCACTCATAGAGATCGGCAAGTTCGGCTGTAGGCTGATGCTCTGCAGTAGCTCCGCCACCACTCAGTGCTCTGTCGCCTCTTGGACTTACATAATTATCCCAAAGATGATACAAATTAGCATTACCTGCCAAATAATATATAGCAAACAATGTTTCGGGAGAATTACCAAGATTATCAGACACGATGTTAGCAAAATTCGGATCCAAAGAAACCTGCTCATAAGTAGCGCATTTCTCTGCTGCGGCAGCAGCTACATCATATTTCTTTGCATAAAGTGCAATACGGGATATCAAGCCATAAGCAAATGGCTGTGTAGCACGCTCTTTAGGCCATGTCGCACTTACCTTTGCCGGTAAATTCTCGGCCGCAAACTGAAGTTCGCTCAGAATATAGTCATAGGTTTCGGCCTCAGTTGAACGAGCCATCGCGATATCCTCTTTATAAGAGCCATCACTTAGACCTCCATTAGAACCTGATGACTCAGTGCGTAGAATTACACCACCATAAACACGGGCAAGAAGGAAGTAACTGTAGGCACGACAAAGTCGTATCTCAGCTTCTCTTTTCAGGCATTCATCTTTGCCAAATTTGCCACCGTATTCACGAAGTCGGTTCAAGCAAATATTGGCTGTGCGAATACGAACATACTGGTCAGTCCAATTTTCAAATGGCCCGGCACCATCGTTACCCGATGTAATACCGTTTAAGTTGAAAATATTATAGGGATGTCCATAGTCACCATACGAACACGATTTTGTAAGATCACTGAAAGTATCCCAAAACTTGGAACGGCTGTTGGCAAGTTGAGTATCATCAGTGAAAATTTTATAAGAAGCTGTAATAAAACCATCGGCACCATCAAGAGAACTCCAGATGGCCGCATCAGAAAGTTTTGTTGTATCGTTTACATCAAGTGTATCCTCACATGAAGAAAGAGTAGCACCAAGTAAAGCCGATGACAACAAATATAATATTTGTTTTTTCATATCTCGGAAAAATTAGAATGTAACATTAAGGCCAAATGTATAAGTAGCTTGTTGTGGATAGAAGCCATCTGATACCGAGGGACTTTCAGGATCAAGATATTTAAATTCGGTTAAAGTCCATATATTAGATCCGGCCAAATAGACATTTATGCTTGAGAAGGGGGTTTTACGAAGAATTTGTTCGGGTAGGTTGTAGCCCAACTGAATATTCTTTAAACGAAGGTAACTGCCATCAACAAGCCACCAGTCAGAAATCCATCCATTAGACCAACTGCCATTTGTCGACAAGCGTGGATACTTGGCATTTGGATTCTCAGGCGTCCAGGCATCTTCAATAAGATACTTTGGAGCGTTACCTGTAGAAAATGCCGATGAGAATACAGTACCGGTCATAGTTCCACTTGGATTATTTCCCGTTAATACATAGTCAACATGAGCTGCACCCTGCCACAGGGTTGTCAGATAAAAATTCTTATAATTAAGATCAATATTGAAACCGAAAGTTATTTCGGGTATTTGGCCGTAACCAATACGAACAAAGTCATGTTGGGACGATATAATTCCATCACCGTTAATATCCTGGTACATTATATCTCCGAGTCGTGTTTTGCCATCAGCTGAAGGACTGATAGGATAAGTATCTATCTGTTCCTGGGTCTGGAACAAACCGATTGCTTTAAATCCATAACGACCGCCAACCGACTGACCGATGGGCGACTGATAATAAGGCTGATTATCGGTTACCTTCTGCTTCAAAATCTTACTTTTCGCATACGCAAAAGATCCCCTCAAATGATAGCTGAAATCTTTTGTTACTGAATTGGTATGATTCAAAGTAATCTCAAATCCTCGGTTATCAACCGACCCGGAATTTTCCCACGATGGAAAATAACCGGCCAATGACGGTGGAT
>CANOKG010000029.1 GCA_947566655.1 uncultured Muribaculaceae bacterium
GGTGAGGTCAACAACCGATACGTCGAGGGTGGGAACACGCATTGACATGCCGGTAAGTTTGCCGTTGAGCTCAGGAATAACTTTACCTACAGCCTTGGCAGCACCGGTAGAAGAGGGGATGATGTTGCCCGAAGCAGCACGACCACCGCGCCAGTCCTTCATTGAGGGACCGTCAACAGTCTTCTGAGTAGCGGTTGTAGAGTGTACAGTTGTCATGAGACCTTCAACAACGCCGAACTTGTCGTTAAGAACCTTGGTGATAGGAGCCAAGCAGTTGGTGGTGCAAGAAGCGTTAGAAACGAACTGTGTACCCTTAACGTAGGTGTCCTGGTTAACACCGCATACGAACATGGGGGTGTCGTCTTTAGAAGGAGCTGACATAACAACATATTTAGCGCCGGCCTCGATGTGAGCGGCAGCTTTCTCCTTGGTAAGGAAAAGACCGGTTGACTCTACAACGTATTCAGCACCTACAGCACCCCAAGCGATTTCTGCAGGGTTCTTGCATGCGGTAACGCGGATGTGCTTGCCGTTAACGATGAGCTCGCTCTTCTCCATGTCATAGTCTACAGTACCGTCGAAGCGACCGTGCATTGTGTCATACTTCAACATGTAAGCCATGTAGTCAACAGGGAGAAGGTCGTTGATAGCAACTACCTCGATATCGTCACGCTTTGTAGAAGCGCGGAATACGAAACGACCGATACGGCCAAATCCGTTAATACCAATTTTTGTCATGATAAATGTTTATTTTAAGTTTATATAGGGTTTTAATTATCAGTTTTTTGTGATGGCCATTGCCTGTGTGGGTTTAAGCCACCGCAAAATTACTAATTATTTCATTCACTTGTATATATTTATCGAAAAAATTAATGAAAAATTTCGTTAATAGGCCATATCATTGACTTTTGGCGTTTTTTCATTACCTTTGTAGAATAGATATATACCAAAGTAAATACAAATATAGCAACTTAATGAGCAATAATAAGATAAAAGTAGGAATTACCCATGGCGATCCTAATGGCATTGGCTACGAAGTGATTCTGAAAACTCTCGAAGATAACCGCATCCTGGAACTATGTACACCGGTTGTGTATGGTTCGGCCAAGATAGCTTCGTTTTACCGTAAGGGGTTGGAACTGGGTTCAGTCCCGTTTAATATAATCAGTGATGTGTCCCAGGCTAAAGATGATGCTTATAATATTATTAATGTAGTAGCCGAGGATTTTAAAGTTGAACCGGGCTTTTCCACTCCCGAGGCAGGTCATGCCGCCTTTGCAGCGTTGGAACGGGCTGTGACCGACGTTAAAAACGGAGATGTTGATGTTCTGGTAACTGCTCCTATCAACAAAAATAATATTCAAAGCGCCGATTTCCGCTTTGCCGGTCATACCGAGTATCTTGAGAGTTGTGCCGGTGATGACGCCAAGGCTTTGATGATATTGTTCAACGATCGTCTTCGTGTGGCGCTGGTTACGACCCATTGTCCTATAGCCAAAGTGGCGGGTGAAATTACTGAGGAGCATATTGTCGATAAATTGTCCACATTCTACAGGTCACTGGAAGCCGACTTCGGGTTGACACATCCGCGCATCGCTGTGCTTGCCCTTAACCCGCATGCCGGTGATGGTGGCGTTATCGGTAGTGAGGAATCTACGATTATAGCTCCCGCTATCGCGCAGGCTCAGAAAGCCGGTGTTAATTGTTACGGCCCTTATGCCGCCGATGGCTTTTTTGGGGCTGAGCAATATCGTCATTTTGATGGAGTGCTTGCAATGTACCACGATCAAGGCCTCGCTCCGTTCAAGACTCTTGCTATGGCCGGTGGAGTCAACTTTACGGCCGGATTACCGTTTGTGCGCACCTCTCCCGACCATGGTACCGGTTATGACATAGTGATGAAAAACGAGGCGAGCGAGCAGTCGTTGCGCGAGGCTATTTATGCCGCGATAGATATCTATCGCAACCGTCAGCGTCACGAGGAGTCTCACCGCAATCCTTTGAGACGTCAATACTTTGATCGAGGCAAGGACAATGTGGTGCTTGATCTAACTAAAGATGAGTAGTTTCAATATACTAATATAAAAATTGAAGTATAAAAATTGAAGGCGGCACGGTTAATTGACCATGCCGCCTTCATTATTAAGTGTGAATCGGTCTATTATTTCAGTATCTCCTTAAGTTCTTCGGGTGATACGAGAACGTTTATGGTCGCATTCTCATATTTAAATACACCCTTCATGTAGACATCGGCATCAAGAACTGTCTTGGCGCCATCGGGATCAGTCGCTTTGTCGCTTTCAAGTCCCTGCATGAACAATTCTTTGTATTTTTCCTGAATGGCATCCCAGTTGGCCAGTTCAAGCGAAGTTGCCGATACCTCAGGAATATTATAGGTCGCTATAAGAGTGTCGGCTACGATTGTGAACCCCTCGCAATACATGCCGGGAGCAATCTCTTTACCGGCAAGGTTGGTGTTGGTGTTCTCAACATACTGTTGCAGTTTGCCGTTGGCCGAGCATGAGGTTAGCACGGCAGTGATGCCGAGCATTAAAACTGAAATTTTGGGTAGATTTTTCATATTGTCAGTAGTGTTATTCCATGAGTTTGCGGTAGCGACGGCGAGGTAACTCTTTGCCTCCGTTGTGTTCGCGCTTGAACTCTTCATAGTCGCTGTAGGAACCCTCATAGAACACCACTTTGCCATCTCCTTCAAACGACAGAATGTGGGTGCAGATGCGGTCAAGGAACCATCGGTCGTGACTTACAACAACGGCACATCCGGCAAAGTCATCGAGGCCTTCTTCGAGAGCTCTCAATGTATTAACGTCTATGTCGTTGGTTGGTTCATCGAGGAGCAGAACATTACCCTCTTCCTTTAGTGCCATAGCCAGGTGCAGACGGTTGCGTTCTCCACCCGAGAGCACCCCGATTTTCTTCTCCTGATCGGCTCCGGCAAAGTTGAACTTGCTAAGGTAGGCACGGGCATTTACATCGCGGCCGCCCATGCGGAATGATTCGACACCCTGGGAGATTACCTCATAGACCGAGCGCTCGGGCAACAGATCGTGGTGGCGTTGGTCCACATATGCTATCTTCACAGTCTCGCCTACGTCAAACGTTCCTGCATCGGGTATCTCCTGTCCCATAATGAGACGGAACAGAGTGGTTTTGCCTGCGCCATTAGGTCCGATCACACCCACAATGCCGTTGGGTGGTAAGGTAAAGTTAAGGTCGTTGAAAAGTTGTTTTTTGCCGTAGGCCTTGGCCAGACCGGTAGCTTCAATAACTTTATTGCCGAGACGTGGACCGTTGGGAATGAATATCTCCAGTTTCTCTTCTTTCTGCTTCTGGTCTTCATTGAGAAGTTTGTCGTAGCTCGACAAGCGGGCTTTACCCTTGGCCTGACGCGCTTTAGGAGCCATGCGCACCCATTCGAGCTCACGCTCCAGAGTCTTGCGGCGTTTGCTTGCCTGTTTCTCTTCCTGAGCCATGCGCTTGGTCTTTTGGTCGAGCCACGAAGAGTAGTTACCTTTCCATGGAATCCCTTCTCCGCGGTCGAGTTCGAGAATCCATCCGGCCACGTGGTCGAGGAAGTAGCGGTCGTGGGTGATAGCTATTACAGTGCCGGGATATTGCTGCAGGTGCTGCTCAAGCCAGTCGATCGACTCAGCGTCAAGGTGGTTGGTAGGCTCGTCGAGCAGCAGTACATCGGGTTGTTGCAATAGAAGTCGACACAGGGCGACGCGACGTCGTTCACCACCTGAGAGAGTTTCGATAGTCTGATCATCGGGAGGGCACTGCAGTGCATCCATGGCGCGTTCGAGCTTTGAATCGATGTTCCAGGCGTCGGCGGCATCGAGTTTGTCCTGTAACTCTGCCTGGCGTGCGAGCAGTGCATCGAAGTCGGCATCGGGATCGGCAAACGCTTCATTGATTTTGTCGAATTCAGCGAGCAGGTCCATGATAGGTTGCACGCCCTCGCGCACTACCTCTATTACGGTTTTCTTCGGGTCGAGCTGCGGTTCCTGCTCGAGATATCCTACGCTGTAGCCGGGCGCCCACACCACTTCGCCCTGATAGCTCTTGTCGATGCCGGCAATAATCTTCAGCAGGGATGACTTACCCGAGCCATTCAAGCCTATGATGCCTATCTTCGCGCCATAGAAGAATGACAGGTATATGTTTTTAAGTACTTGTTTCTGGGGTGGATAGATCTTGCTCACACCTACCATTGAAAAGATGACTTTTTTGTCGTCGGCCATGGAAATATTAGGTTATTATAAGGATATTAAATCTGTTTGTAGTTTATTTACGTCGGCGGGGTGCATATTTCACGGGGTAATCACATCTTATGCGTCCCTCGACGATGTTGTTTAGCTTGCTGCGAATGAGTTGCCGGCGTATGGCCGACACGTGATCAATGTACACTTTGCCCTCCAGGTGGTCGCACTCGTGCTGAACGATTCGGGCGAGGAAGCCTGAGATCTCCTCGGTGTGCTCGTTCCCGTCGAGGTCATCCCATGTAAGGCGTATATGCTCGATGCGGCTCACGTTCTCTGACAGTCCAGGCAGGCTCAGGCAACCTTCTGCTCGTGTTACTTTGTCACCATCGAGAACCTCTACATCGGGGTTGATCAGTACAAGCTTGCGGCCGGCACACTCGGGAAAGGTTTCGGCTACAGGGTCGGCATCGATCACAACGATGCGCTCGCTTCGGCCTATCTGCGGGGCAGCAAGTCCCACACCTTCCGAGGCATACATTGTCTCGAACATGTCATCAACAAGCTTTTTCAGTTCGGGTGCTGTTGGATCAACATCTTCGGCCACCTTTCGCAGCACAGGGTGTCCATATAGGTAAACCGGTAGTTTCATATCTTATTATTGTGTTAAAATCTTGATTTATTGCTTTCTAAATAGTCGTTAAGGATGATTGTAGCCGAGATTTCGTCGACGGTGCCTTTCACTTTGCGATCGCTCTTTTTCATCCCTCCGTCGATCATGGCACGATGGGCTAATACTGAGGTGAAGCGTTCGTCATAGTACACTACATCGATTGCGGGAAACAGGCGCTTGATTTGCGCGACTGCCGGCTTGATGTAGCGCATAGACTCCGAGTCGTTGCCGTGCATGTCGGTGGGATGTCCCACTACAATGGTATCTACCTGCTCGCGCGAGGTATAATCCTTAAGAAACTGCATAAGCTGATGCGTCGGGACAGTGGTTAGCCCCGACGCGATGATTTGCAATGGGTCGGTCACCGCTATACCCGTGCGGCGACGCCCATAGTCTATTGATAGTAATCGTCCCATGTGGAGGGTAGGGTGGGGATTACTTGGCTATAAGCAGGAAGTAGTTTTTCTTACCCTTTTGAACAAGAACGTACTTGTCGTTAAGGAGCATATCGAGCGATGCAGGTGCGTAGGCATCTGATACCTTCTCTTTGTTGATCGAGAAGCCTCCACCCTGTGCAAGCTTGCGAAGTTCGGCTTTTGATGGGAACACCGGAGCTTTGTCGACGAGCAGGTCGGCAAGCTTGATGCCATCGGCAATTTCCTGACGGCTTACTTCAAATGTGGGTACACCCTCGAAAACAGCCAGCAGAGTGTCTTCATCGATGCGGTGTAGAATCTCTCCGGCTTTGTTACTGAAAAGAATCTGGGAAGCCTCGACGGCTGCATTGTAGTCATCCTCGCTATGCACCATTACAGTGATTTCGCGGGCGAGTCTATGTTGCAGCGGACGCTTGCCGGGATCGGTAGCCTGCTCGGCTATCAAAGCATCGATCTCTTCCTTAGGCAGTGAAGTGAATATCTTGATATATTTCTCGGCATCGGCATCAGAAACATTGAGCCAGAACTGATAGAATTTGTAGGGTGAGGTATAGCGGGCATCGAGCCAGACGTTTCCACTCTCGGTTTTGCCAAATTTTCCGCCATCGGCTTTGGTAATAAGCGGGCAGGTGATTGCAAATACGTTCTCCTCACCGGTCTTGCGGCGAATAAGCTCGGTGCCGGTGGTCATGTTGCCCCATTGGTCGCTACCGCCAAGTTGCAGGCGGCAACCGCGTGTCTGGTAGAGGTGGAGGAAATCATATCCCTGTAGCAGTTGGTAAGAAAATTCGGTGAATGACATGCCATCACGCGATTCTCCCGAAAGGCGTTTCTTAACCGAGTCTTTAGCCATCATGTAGTTGACGGTGATATGTTTGCCGATATCGCGTATGAATTCGAGGAACGAGAAGTTCTTCATCCAGTCATAGTTGTTGACAAGCTCGGCGGCGTTGGGCGCATCGCTGTCAAAGTCAAGGAATTTGGCCAACTGGCGTTTGATAGCCTCCTGGTTGTGGCGCAGGGTCTCCTCATCGATAAGCTTTCGTTCCTGGCTCTTCATCGAGGGGTCACCGATCATACCGGTGGCACCTCCCACCAGAGCGATAGGTTTGTGACCGGCGCGCTGAAGGTGCTTGAGCATCATCACGCCCACGAGGTGACCTATGTGCAGGCTGTCGGCTGTAGGGTCGATGCCTAAGTAGGCTGTGGTCATCTCTTTATTAAGTTGTTCCTCGGTTCCGGGCATTACCGAGTGGATCATGCCGCGCCAGGTTAATTCTTCTATAAAGTTCATGTTATATTATAAAGTGTTTTATTTATTGCAGGTTAGAGTGTGTTAAAAGTAAACATGCTCTTAGTGTAGCTCGGCCAAAGCTGCGGCTATGCGTCTCATCGCTTCCTTGATTTTTTCATCGCTGGTGGCGTAGCTGAGACGAATGTAGCCATCGAGACAGAATGCCGCACCATCGACAGTGGCTACGCGGGCTTTCTCGAGAAGGTACATGGTAAGGTCGCTCGACGATTTGATTGTGGTTGTTCCATCGGTTTTACCTATGAACGAAGTTACCTCGGGGAAGAGGTAGAACGCTCCGTCGGGGCGGTTGACTTTAAGACCGGGTATCATCGAGGCGAGTTTTACTATCAAGTCGCGGCGACGCTCGAAGGCTTGACGCATCAATTCCACACATTCCTGCGAGCCAGTGTAGGCGGCCTCGGCGGCCTTCTGGGCTATAGAGCTACAGCCCGAGGTGTATTGCCCCTGAAGCTTGGTTACGGCTTTGGCTATCTCCAATGGTGCTGCACAGAATCCTATGCGCCATCCTGTCATGGCATAAGCTTTTGAAACACCGTTTATAAGCACTACGCGATCAGCGATCTCAGGGAACGCTGCCATTGATGTGAATTCACCTGTGTAGTTGATGTGCTCGTAGATTTCGTCGCTAAGAATGATGATGTCGGGGTACTTGGCGAGAACATCAACAAGTCCTTGAAGTTCGGAGCGGGAGTACACGCTGCCGGTAGGGTTGGAAGGAGAACATAGAAGCACCATGCGGGTGGCCGGAGTGATTGCTGCCTCGAGTTGTGCAGGTGTAATCTTGAAATTACTCTCGATAGTGGCAGGTACCTGTACAGTCTTGCCCTCGGCCAGTTTCACCATTTCTACATAGCTTACCCAAGCCGGAGTAGGAATTATGACTTCATCACCGGGATTGATGGTGGCGAGAATGACATTGCAGAGTTCCTGCTTTGCACCGTTGCCCACAACGATCTGGGCCGGGGTATAGTTTACACCGTTCTCCTCGCGCAGCTTGTCGCAGATGGCTTCGCGCAGGCTCATGTAGCCGGGTACCGGTGTGTAGAACGAGAAGTTGTTGGCTACTGCATCAATGGCGGCCGCCTTGATATGGGCCGGAGTGTTGAAGTCGGGCTCGCCAACCGACATGTTGATTACATCAACGCCTTGAGCTTTAAGCTCGGCGCTCTTTTGTGACATGGCCAAGGTTGCCGACGGGGCCAGGGCCTTGATGCGATTAGAGATGTTGATCATAACGTGTGGGGTTATAATACCATTAGTTGGTGTTTATTATAATAATGTTGCAAAGGTAGTGAAATTTCCATACCTTTGCACGTCAACAAGCTACTTTTTCATGATTGATAACAAGACTTTCGGTAACGCAACTGCTCTTTTCCACACTTTTGGCTGTAAACTTAACTTTGCTGAGACATCCACTGTGGCCCGATTGTTGGGCGAACGTGGTATCAGAAGGGTTGCTCAAGGTGAGGCCCCCGATATCGTGGTGGTCAATACCTGTTCGGTAACTGAGTTGGCCGACAAGAAATGCCGTCAGGCTATACGCGGTTTCGCCCGTCGGTATCCCGAAGCCGCAATTGTAGTGACCGGTTGTTATGCTCAGCTTAAGAGCGATGAGGTGGCTTCATTGCCCGGTGTGAAAATTGTGGCAGGTACCAACGAGAAACTTAAACTTGTGGAATTTGTTGAACGTTGGTTGCGCGATCGTGAGAGTCATGTGGAGGTTACTCCGCTTCAGCAATTGCGTGACTTTGTACCGTCATGCTCCCGCGGTGATCGCACACGTTATTTCCTGAAAGTCCAGGATGGCTGTGACTATTGGTGCAGCTACTGCACTATACCTCGTGCGCGTGGACGTTCGCGATCGGGATCAATTGATGATCTTGTGGCTCAGGCCCGGCAAGTGGCCGATGAGGGTGGGCGCGAGATTGTGATCACCGGTGTCAATATCGGTGACTTTGGAAAAGGTCGCGATGATAATTTCCTTGATCTTATAAAAGAGCTTGATCGTGTTGACGGGATTCAGCGATATCGTATATCGTCGATCGAACCTAATCTGCTCACCGACCCGATTATTGATTTTGTAGCCGGGTCACAGCGGTTTATGCCACATTTTCATGTGCCTTTGCAAAGTGGCAGCGACCATGTACTGCAACTCATGAGGCGTCATTATGATACAGAGTTGTTCCGTTACAAGATGGAGCGTATAGTTTCAGCGATGCCCGATGCCTTTATCGGTGTCGACCTTATTGTCGGTGCCCGTGGCGAGACTCTCGATGAGTTTGAACGGTCGCGCGATTTCATCACATCGTTACCCATAAGCCGCTTGCATGTCTTTACTTACAGCGAGCGACCCGGTACCAGGGCTCTTGATATCGATCATATTGTCGGTCAGGCCGAAAAACATCGCCGCACTCGCGAGATGCTTGCAGTGGGCGATCGCCTGTTGACCGATTTCACCGAGAGGTTTATCGGCTCTGTTCGTCCGGTTTTGCTGGAGCATTCCCGTCCGGGTCATCCAATGAGCGGATTTACCGACAACTACCTGAAAGTAAGGGTTGACGCACCAGCTCATCTTGACAACGAGATACTTAATGTAAGGATCAATTCGGTCAGCGATACCGGTATTGAAGAACTTTGTGGCGAGATCGTTCACCGTTAATTATTGAAAAGATCTGTGTATATGGCAAAGCAACCTATAGCTGTCATTATTTTGAACTGGAATGGTGAGAGACTCCTGCCTGAGTTTTTGCCATCGGTTGTGGCCAATACTCCAGCCGATATTGCCCGTGTAATCGTGGCCGATAATGGCTCTACCGATAACTCTATAGAGATACTTAAACGGGATTTTCCCGATATTGAGGTGATTCAATTGGATAAAAACTATGGCTTTGCCGGTGGCTATAATCGGGCGATAGAGGCTACGCGCTACCGTTACACATTGTTGTTGAACAGCGATGTTGAGACACCCGAAGGATGGCTGGAACCGCTCTACCGTTGGGCTCTTGATCATCCCGATATGGGTGCGGCTATGCCTAAGATAAAGTCCTACAGGCAACGCGATATGTTTGAGTATGCCGGGGCATCGGGCGGTTTTCTTGACCGTAATGGCTATCCCTATTGCAGGGGCCGTGTATTTAATAATGTAGAGTATGACAATGGTCAATATAATGATCCTGCCGAGGTGTTCTGGGCTACCGGAGCGGCTATGCTTGTCGATACTGATGCATACATTGCTGCTGGAGGACTCGATGAGGATTTCTTTGCTCACATGGAGGAGATAGACCTTTGTTGGCGATTGAAGCTTGCCGGTCGCCACAATTATGTTGTTCCGCAGTCGGTCGTGTATCATCTCGGCGGAGCCTCGCTCGATGCGTCCAATCCTCGAAAAACATATCTTAATTTCCGTAATAACCTGTTGATGTTGCACAAGAATTTACCTCGGTCGGTGAGGCGTGGTCTGCTGTTCAAGCGTCGTCTGCTTGACACGCTGGCCTGGGCGCGCTTTGTGGTGCAACTGAAATGGCGTCATGCAGCAGCCATTTGGCGGGCTCACCGCGACTATGCTTTCATGAGAAACAATTATGACACCGACCCTTCGGTTAATATGTTGACAGGGGCTCCAAATATCTTGATAAACCGTAAACCTTGAGTTTATTTTAATATTTTTGTATACAAATACTTGCGGGATTTGTTTTTCGTGTTTATATTTGCATATCATCTCTTACGTCATTACTAATCTTTATAACAATGGCCATGAAAATCCAAAAATCAAATCTTAGGTTTATGGTAGTCATGTGGTGTTTTATCACCGCAGTTTGTGTTAACGCACAGGTTCCCCTGGCTGATCCTGTTGTTGATAATACAGGTGAAGGACTGCGCTGTGTTACACTTCGACTCGAAAACAGACAAAAGAAAATCAGTCTTGTCGGTTCGGAGTCGGCTGTTTTGAGTAAGGAGCTTGTAAAAACGCCAATGTCAAATATGTTGACCGGTAAGGTCTCGGGTGTTATGTCAATACAGTCGGGTCTTACATGTGATAATATTGCTGCAATCCGTGTGCATGGTATTGATAATCCCGAAGGTTCAGGCCCCATGGTTTTTATTGATGGTGTTCCCGGTGACATGAATCAGATTACTCCGCACGATATAGAAAGTATCTCGGTGTTGGATGATGCCGCTGCTGCCATTTACGGTGAGCAGGGTGAGAATGGTGTGATCCTGATCACTACCAAAAAAAGGTGAGAATAGCTGTGTAACCGCCGGTTTGGTGTTTAGTGTTGCGGATACTCTTAATTAAAAATTTTAAAAAGCAAAGGCTTTTTTAGTATTTTTTTGCGCGAATATTTGCGTATTTCGTTTTTCCTGTTTAAATTTGCACATCCTCTCTTACGTCATTATTTACATTTTACTAGATTATCAAGTTGCTGATATAATACTAACTTAACAATTTTCATAATTTAAAGGAATTTAATCAATCATTTTTATAACAATGACCATGAAAATCCAAAAATCAAATCTTAGGCTTATGGTCGCCCTGTGGTGCTTTATTGTCGCAGTTTGTGTTAACGCACAAGTTTCAGTGACAGGTACTGTAACCGATAATACAGGCGAGGGACTTCCCGGTGTTACCGTTCGACTCGTGAATAACCCCCAGGTGGGAACTTCAACCGATATCGATGGCAACTTCGCGCTCTCTATCCCCGACCTAAATCAGTCGCTCGAATTTACCTACATTGGTTATCAAAAACAAATCGTGGCACTTAACGGCAAATCAGAGATCAAACTGGTTATGGTTGAAGATTCTGAATTGCTTGATGAGGTTGTAGTCGTAGGTTATGGTCTTCAAAAGAAGATCAGTCTTACCGGTTCGGTATCGACCGTTTCGGGTAAGGATCTGGTCAAAGCTCCGATGCCAAGCTTGTCAAATATGTTGACCGGTAAGGCTTCGGGAGTTACTGCGGTGCAGTCGACCGGTCTTCCCGGTGCCGATAATGCCGCTATTCACGTGCGCGGTATGAACGACTTCAGTGGCTCAGGCCCTATGGTTGTTATCGATGGTGTTCCCGGTAACATGAATCAGGTTAATCCTCAAGACGTAGAAAGTGTCTCGGTGTTGAAGGATGCCGCCGCCGCTATCTACGGTGTGCAGGGCGCGAATGGTGTGATCTTGATCACTACCAAAAAGGGTGAGAATGGCAGTGCCAAAATTTCTTATAATGGCTCGGTGACCTTTACCCGCAATACAGCAATGCCTGAGTTCCTCAATGCAGAGGAATATATGTATTGGTATAACAAAGCCCGCTCGATGGATGGTTTGACTCCGATGTTTGATGCAGAGTTCCAGCAAAAAGTACTCAACGGGAACAATGACCCCGACAGTTATCTTGGCGAAACCGATTGGATTAAGAAAACATTCCGTACCGGTATTATGCAGAACCATAATATCTCGGCTTCAGGAGGTGGTGAGAAATCACGATACTTTGTTTCGGCCGGCATTATGGATCAGGAAGGAACCATGCGTAACACCGACTATCGTCGTTACAACCTTCGTTCTAACCTTGATATCACTGTTGCCAAGAACCTTCGATTCTCATCCAATATTTCGGGTTTCAGAACCGAACGTACATGGCCGGGAGTGGATATCACCGACCAGCAAAATGAATACAATCCGGCTCGTCATGCCATTGCCGCTATTCCTATTATTAAGAGTGAGTATAAAGGATATCCGTTGGCTTATAAAGCCGGTGCGCTTCAGGCAAACCCTGTTAACTTGCTTGAGAATTCGGGCTATACCAATCTCGTTTCCAATCAAATTCAGGCAACGGGTCAATTGGAGTATGATTTCAAAGATGTACACCCTGTTCTTGATGGTTTCAAGGTCTCGTTGTGGGGGTCATATATTTATTCCCACACTTTGACCAGCAATTATAGCTCTAACCCTCAGAATTACTATGTTGACAACCAGTTCTCTGAACCGATTCTTAACTATTCTCCCGGCTTTAGTGAACAGGATAGTTTCTTCCGTGGTTCTTCGTGGGGAAGTAACTGGATTTTCCGCCCATCGGTAAGTTATAATCATGAGTTTGGAAAATTTGATCTCGGCCTTCTATACCTCTATGAGGCTCAGAAAAACACCGGTGGTGTATTCCAGGCTACAGCCAAGGATTTCGTCTCGAGCGATCCTGTTGATATTACACTCGGTACTATTGTGCCGACAGAAGTGAAAGGTAGCCATCAAAACACTTCTATCGTTTCTCATGTGGGTCGCGTAAATCTCGGTTGGGATGACAAATATCTTGCTGAATTTGCTTTCCGTTATGATAAATCTTATAAATTTGCGCCTGAGAGTCGCGCCGGTTTCTTCCCCTCGGCGTCGGCAGGTTGGGTTCTTTCAAGAGAGAATTTCCTGAAAGATGTTCAATGGCTTGATTTCTTGAAACTACGTTTCAGCTACGGTGAAGCAGGAAAAGACAATCTTGATCCATTCCTTTATAACGTATTGTTCTCAAGAGTTGAGAACGGTACAGTAATGAACGGTAGTCCGCTTACATTATATTATACCAACAGTTATGCGGTTCGTAACCTTAAATGGTCAAGAACTCAGACCTATAACGGTGGTATTGATATAGATCTGTTTGGTCGCAAACTCGGTGCCGAGATCGACGTGTTCTATCAATATACCGATAATCTGCTTGAAAAAATTGGAGCTGTATTCCCCTCATCGCTCGGTGGAAATGTGCCTTCGATGGAGAATTCGGGTTCGATGGCCAACCGCGGTATTGAAATCGTGCTCAAACACAACCTTGCAGTCACAAAAGACTTCAGTTATAATATGCGTGGAACGTTCAGCTTTGCACGTAATAAGTATCTGAGCAAAAAAATAAGTGACGACCACCCTAACTATAACGCTATTCTCGGTAACCCGATGGGTGCACGTTACGGCCTTATAGCTTTAGGTTTGTTCCAGACTCAGGAACAGATTGACAATGCACCGATTCCACCCTCTGGAAGCATTCGCCTTGGTGACATCATGTATCTTGATACTAATGGTGACGGTAAAATTTCCTATAAGGGTACTGATTCTGACTTAGTGAAAATAGGTTATGGCGCGTTCCCCGAAATTACATTCGCGCTCAACATGGACTTCAACTACAAGAATTTCAATCTTAACCTGTTGTGGCAAGGTGTAACCCATGTTGATTACCAATTGAACGGTACATGGGGTAACGGTCACTCTGACCACACCTATTATACACGTCCGTTCTATGGTGATGGTAACGCTCCCAAGTATCTCGTTGAAGATGCTTGGACGCCCGAGAATACCGATGCGCGCTATCCGCGTCTGTCGGCTACTGGTAACCAGAATAATGCTGTTCCTTCAACCTTTTGGCTGATTAATGGCGAGTACCTGCGACTTAAGAACCTGCAGTTTGGTTACGATATTCCTGAGAAGATCCTGAAGAAAACACCGTTCTCTCGTTTCTATGCCTATGTTGCCGGTACAAATGTCTTGACATTCAGTCACTTCAAGTATACCGATCCGGAGTCTCCTTCAATCAGCGCCGGTTATTATCCACAGCCTGCTACCTGGAGTTTAGGTCTTAATGTTACATTCTAATATTTAAGGAAATATACAATGAAAAAAATATATAATATATTAGCATCGGCTGTCGCTCTGTTAGCTTTCTCTTCGTGCGACGACATCATGGATGTTAACTCGACAACTCAGATCAGCGACGTTGCCATCTGGAATAGCGAGGAGGCTGCCGAGGGCTATATCATCGCCTCATATCAGTGTTTCACTGACCATGCCAACGTGTGGCAGGTTAAGGGTAACCGTTTTTACGATGCCTATAGCGATATTATAAAGTCTACGTCTTACGATAATTATGGCCATCTATATAACAAAACATGGTATGAATCCAACCGTTTTGGAAAAAACAATGGCGCAAGTTTCGGTATCTGGGATGAGGCCTATGGCCGTATCAAGCGTGCCAACCTGTTGCTGAACGATCTTGATCGCTACGGAGTTCCACGTTATGGTGAGGAGTGGGCTCAGGTGCGTCGTGCCGAAATTCGTTTCTGCCGCGCGATAAATTACTGGTTCCTCGCCCGCGTTTATGGTGGTGTTGTTATCCGCACTGACAAATCGGGTTCAGCCGGTCTTACCGATGATGGTGCCTACGAGCAGGATAAGCATCGTGCCCGTCTCAGCGAGGAAGAAACCTACGATTGGATCATTGAAGAAATGAAATGGGCTATAGATCATCTTCCTGAAACTTGGAAGTCAGATAAATATGGAGATAAGTACAATGGTCGTGCCACCAAAGGTATGGTCTACGGATTCCTCTCCCGTATAGCTCTTTATGCCCATCGATGGGATGTTGCTGCCGATGCTGCTGAGAAATGTGGTACTGTTGGTGGTTACTCTCTCGTTTCAAACTATGCCAATCTATTTAATGTTGCCCATCAGTCGGACAATCGTAAGGAGATTATTTATGGTATCTACGGCTTGAAAGAATTGAAAACCCACGATTATGAGTTGTATACTCGACCTAAAGGTGATGCGGCTATTCATAAAGCTGCAATTGATGCTTATTACGTTCCTACAGCCGAACTTGCCGACCTCTACGAATTTAAAGATGGAACTGAATTCAGCTGGTCTACATGGAATAAGGGTGCTAATAAACATAGCGACCCATTCACCGACCGTGAACCTCGTTTCCATGCTACAATTCTCTATGATCAGGCACCTTGGGAAGGTCGCACTATCGACACCCGCCTTGGTTCTGACGAAAAGGATCAAACGAAATGGGGTGCTGATCACTTTGTGCAATTTGAAAATACAGGTTCGACCGATGGTTATACATGTACTGGTTACTATCTTCGTAAATTTATTGTCGAGGGTAATAGAGAATTTTCTACCGAGCATTGCTGGAATACCGATATCATTTTGCGCTATGCCGAAGTATTGTTGAACAAGGCAGAGGCTTATGCAGAGCTTGGTCAAATAAAAGATGCCCTTGATGCTGTAAATGAGGTTCGTGCACGTGTAAATCTTCCTGAAAAAAAGATTGATGATTATCCCGACTATGATTCGTTCATGAAACTCCTTCGCAAGGAGCGTTGCTGCGAGCTTGCCGGTGAAGGTCACCGTTTCTGGGATCTCTGGCGTTGGCGCATGTGTGGCGAAGTTATCAACGGTCAAAAAGTGCATGGTGTGAAGATTACGGTAAATGCTGCAAAGCGTGTTACTTATAAGACTGTTGATGCTGATGTCACCCCACGCATCTTCCAGGATCGCTACTACTATCTGTCGCTTCCATCTGATGAGTTGACCAACAACAACCTCTGTGTCGATAATCCCAACTGGTAATAACTTAAATCAAGTATATAGTTATGAAACTAATCTATCGAAATACAATAGCTCTCATTGCTATGGTGGCTTTGGCCCTTGGATTCACGGCATGTGAGGCTGATAAGGAGTTTGATCATCCTAACAATCTTATTTCCAGCATGCGCATCAGCTCGGCCAATGCCTCAGACGGTGGCATGGCCGGTGTTATCACTGAGTATAATGCCAAAGGCGAGGTAGTATCAGGTTCTGATTTGACTCCGGCCTCTGTCAAAGGGGGCTATGGTAAAATTGAATTTATCCTTTCGACCGATCTTTATGGTATTGTTGATCCCGAACGCTGCTATCTGACAGCTTCATTAACTTTCGATGAAATTGTGCGTCCCGGTCTTTCCGGACTAAAAAATATAACCAATCGTGATGCTGAAGGTGTGGCGCAGGGTATTGAAATTACCGTAACCTCAGGAACCGGTGATGTTCGTCGTTATCAAATCATCGGTTACTACGAGGGTGAGTACAAAATTGATCCTGATGAATTTTAACCTTTTAATGACACGTTCTTATGAAATCATATAAATATCTTTTAGGAATCTCGGCGGTCGCTTTAGGGGTCGTTATGGCTTCGTGTGACGATGACATGTCGTCTAAACTAAGATCGGAAGCCCGGATAGAGCCCTACGGTTTTACAGTTACCAGCCCTAATGGTAATGTGTATCAGGCAAAGTATGAAGGTAATAACATATATATAAAGATAAATCCTTTTATTGATCCCACAACCGAACTTGTAGGCGCGGTTCCTAACTTTGTGCTCTCAATGGGAGCTACTGTTGAGCCTACTATGAGTGACCCTCAGGATTTTTCTAATCTTGATGAACCTGTGGTTTATACTGTGACTTCGGGCGACGGTAAGCATAAAAATAAAATTTACGTCTCTTATACTGTTACCGACAAACTCCCCTATGGCGAAGGCTATACGCGTGGTGACCTTGTCGTTAGCCGCAACTTCGAACAGATGGGGTATCCCGGCAAGTTTGGGTCGCTGGTGACATGGGAAACCCATGTTACGGCTACTTATGGTGACCTTTTGGCTTTCCCCGCTTTCTGTGGTAAAGATAAGCTTGTGATGTTCTCACGCCGTTATGCCTGGGGTGATGATGGCACGTCTGATCCAAAGTGTAAAATGTCGCCTAATCATAAGTATGCGTTCATGGTTTACGATGCTGCGACACTTGCCCAAAGCGGAACGCTGAATATCGGTGATATCGATCCGATGCAAGTAGTGGCAATATCGTCTGATGCCAAAGGCAACATGGTTGCTGCTGTGGGGCGTAAGGCAGCCGGCAAAACCGATTTCTATTACTGGACTTCGCCCGAAAGTGCACCTGTTCACATGGGTACAGTAGGAGTAAGTACCGATATTTCAAATCACGATACCGATGCCGCTCCATACATTTCTGTTGCCGGAGATGTGACCGAGAAGGCTGTAATCGCTGCTGCAGCGCCTCGTAGCGATACAGGAGACCATTATAAGTTCAAGGTTTCCAATGGTCATGTTTCGAGCAATTACACTGTTATTCACACGGGGCATAGCTCTAATGATGAATCTTGGTTCCAAATGGTAGCATTCTTCGGCCCGAATGACAATGACTCTTATCTTGTTGGTGATACTGAAAAAAACAGTGATGAAGAAGTCAGTCCTATTAAGGTTTACTTGAACAGTGCTTCGGGTATGAATATTGCTACAATGGATTACCATACTCCCGGTATTAATGGTTGGACACCTGACTATGGTGACACATGGTGGTCTCGCGGAGGTCAGATGCTGAAGCGTGGTGGAGGTCGTCGTCCCTCTGTTTCGGCGATGGTTTTGAATGGTAAACCATACTCTTATTTTACCACCGGTGGTGAATATACCAATCGCGGATGTATGATGACACAGAGTTTTACAGAAACAATCCTTCAGTATCCCCACTTTGGTTGGGGTCTCACTACCATTGGAATTAATTCCAAAGAGCCTAATAGTGGCTCGGGATGGGTTCCATGGAGCTTTGGTATGATGCAGGACTGGATGTGGGACGATGAAGAGCAGGAAGGCTACGTAGCCGTCTGGTCGGAGCGTTTCGGTGTTCACATGTTCAGACTCACGTGTTACGAGTAATATTTTGATTCTAAACACAAGATAATATATAGCTAATAATAAATTTTTCTAATTTATTGGCGCCGAGCAGTAGTGATACTCCTCGGCGTCGCTTTTTTTACTCACTTTATTTGAAAAATTGACCTAAAAATTTGCGCAAAATATAAAAACGTCGTATCTTTGCATCGCTTTAGGCACAAAACGATGTGCTTGGGCGTGAGGATTGTCTTATGGTGTAATGGTAGCACTGCAGTTTTTGGTTCTGCCTGTCTT
>CANOKG010000030.1 GCA_947566655.1 uncultured Muribaculaceae bacterium
TCTCAAAATTGACTCTCAATCTTAATACGAGTTAAATTCAAACATACTCTAAGAATAATGTCACTAAATTACGCGACAAAAGGAGTTTATTTCATTTGACTATCACTATGATATAATTCCTAATTTAGTGACATTAGAATTAAGAATTAGCAGCTCAGTGAAATTCTGCGACAAGGTCGCTGCAGGTTTCACTGAGCTGTTAAGTTAATCGCTAATTAGGTTGGTTATATAACCAAGAAGAGGCTATCTGACTTTATTGTCAAGATAGCCTCTTAATATATTTCTATCAAGTGGTGGGTGATTTACCTTAGTTTAAGACGTTGTCCTATCTTTATTTTTGATGATGTCCGTAGTCCGTTAAGTCGGCAAAGCTGTTGTAGGCTAAGTCCGTTGCGTTGAGCTATCTTGCTAAGGCTGTCTCCTTTCCTTACAGTGTATGTGGCAGCACCGCTTCCACTCTTCGATGATAAACGGGAAGCTACCTGGCGTGCAGGCTGAGGATTGGCTTTGCGCCATTCGTTGGCATACTGGCTGTTGGCTGCCGGGTCGTAGTTGCGGCTCTGTTGATATGTATTCTTGTCAAAGGTATACACATCGGTGTGAACCGTCTGGTTGGCAAAGTCAAATATCGCAGTAGGGTTGATAGGCATTCCCATGAAGCGGGTCTCGAAGTGGAGATGTGGTCCGGTCGAACGACCGGTATTGCCTCCTAAGGCAATAGGATCACCCGCCTTGACATAGTCATCTTCCTTTACAAGGAACTCCGACAGGTGGCCATAAACTGTCTCCAATTCGTTGGTATGGCGAATGATTACATACTTGCCATAGCCGCGGCGCTCGTAGTTGGTCAATCTAACCTTACCATCAAATGTTGCACGAATAGTATCACCTATGTATACTTTGATGTCGACACCTTTGTGCATGCGGCGAAAGCGCTTGCGGTAGCCATAGGGTGATGTAATGTAGCCACTGTGGGGCATGCAGTAATGGCTCACATCAATGTCGCGTGTTTGAGGTATAACGGCGTTGGCGTAGGCATTGACAAGTTTGCAGTCCCACCCCTCGGTATAGATATCGAGTTCGGGTTCTTCTTCATCAGCAAACAGATTGTCGATAAAGGCTTGTGTATCTTCTACACGAATTTGAGAACCGATACTGCTCTGTGACGCCAACATTTCCTGATGCGTCTGGGTGTGTTCGCTGGGAACACGGTAGCTGTTCTGAGCCACAATGATCTCCGATCCTCCACTAAGAGCCAATATCAGTGCAAGATAAGTTTGTTTCATTAGGTTTAAGTGTCTTTTTTTTAGAGATTGAATACAACCTCGTCGGGGGCGTAGAGATATTTGAAAGAGTCGTTGGTATAGTCAAATATTTCACCTTGGGAGAAGAAACGTGCTATTTCGATCTCGGCGTTCTCCACGCTGTCTGAAGCATGTACAATGTTCTCCTGGCCGCTCATGCAGAAGTCTCCGCGCAGGGTTCCGGGAGCCGCATTGCGACCTTTGGTAGCGCCTGTCATATCGCGTACAACTCTTACTGCCTCCAAGCCTTTCACTACCATTGCGATGATAGGGGTGCGAGTCATGGACCTGACAAGGTCGGGGAAGAATGGACGGTCAACGAGATGGGCATAATGCTCACGGCATATCTTCTCGTCGAGTTGCATCATCTTCATGCCGGTTATGATAAGTCCTTTATGTTGAATGCGTGATATGACATCCCCTATCAGACAGCGAATTACGGCCGACGGTTTAATGAGAATCAAAGTTTGTTCCATGATACTGAGGTTGAAATTTTACAGATTGTGTTCATAGTTAAGACGGGCAACTGCTGCGTTTTGTTACCCATAAACTGCCCAAAGTTACAAAAAAAATGTACAGCAAGCAAACTAAAATTCAATAATTTAACAGGAGTTAAGAGTTGTGCAATTAGGAGTTAGGAGTGAGGAATTAAAAATTAAGTCATCGACCTTAGGTCGCTTTGCTCTGCAAAGAATTAAAATTCTTTTGTTGCTTCTGTTGCTTTTTGTCCTTTTGTTTCTTCTCTCTAATGGGCGGGGTTTCCAGGCGATACCGGATTGGTTGGGTTTTATAGAAGAAGCGAGGTAGCTCCTTTTGTGGGGCTACCTCGCTGAGTTGGTTAAAGGTTTTATAGACGTTGTCAGCGAATCACAACCTTGCTGGTTTTCTGGCCTTGACGTTTGATGTAGAGACCGGTTGACGGGTTCTCGACTTTTACTCCCTGCAGGTTGAAATACTCAACCGGTACATTATCGTTAGTGTCGGTAATAATGTCATCGACTCCTGTATTGGTCTCTTCACTCTTGAATTCCTTAACACCATCTTCGGTATAGTAGCGGTAGCTGATGTTACGGGTACCTAACAAGGAGCCGCGGGCGGTGTTTGTCTCAAACGGATTGGTAATATTGGCAGCGCGCGACGAGGCTTTGCCCGGACGGCTTTCAAGCAGTTCCTTGCCGTTAAGAACGTTGAAGAATTTAACCTCCTTGAAGATGAAAGTAGCCCATGGAACGTTAGAGAAATTAAGGTGAACAGCAATGGTGCCGTTGTCGGGTACACCGTACATGTCAAATTCATATACCATGAAGCGTTCATCATTAATTAAGTAGGGGTTGGCAGTGCCATTCGCATCCCAAGGTTCAGGAGTGCCTGTGAAATCGCTGCGTACTATCAGTTCGGAAGGCATTTCGGCAATGGTGCTACCCTCATCTTCCCAACGGTAGAAAGAACGGTGATCGATAGGGAATTCAGAACCTGTAACATCGTCAGAGACACCATCGAAACTGAGAGCCCAAGCCGAAGCGGCCGAAGCCGAAGCGTAGATGCATGGTATCTCGTTGGCCTTGGTCTGGTCATGACGACCGCGGTAAAGAACTTGGAAAACGAGACGGAAGCGTACCGGGTGCTCAGGATCTACGGCGTCTTTGATCTTCGAAGCATCGGCGTAGAAAGTGAGCTGGTAGGGGAGTTCGTTATTTTTGCCGACCGGCCAATTGTAAACGCTTGCGCCTGGACTCCATTCACGGTTGTAAACGAGGCAGTTTCCTACATACTTGTTGGGATGTTTCTGAACAGAGAAGCCTTTGCCATGGGCAGCCAAATGATCGAGATTCTGTTGATCCATAGCAACACCACGCACGTGGAACGCAGTGACTTGTCCCTCAGCGTCCATTGCTTCCTGACTATAGATACCACCGGGAGCAGTCCATGTGTTGGATGTGCTTGATGTGGGTAGGGTAGCGAACTTCCATGCAGATCCTTCCTCGTATTTGTCAAAGTCATATCCGGCAGGGGTTACATCCTCAAGCATGGCGAATATAAAGGGCAATACCTCTACTTCTCCATTATTGGTATTGAGTGAGACAGTATAGGCTCCCGGAGTCACGTTCCATTTGTTGGCAGTAGTGTAGAAGTCATCGGTTCCGTTAATTGGAGTACCGTTGATATAAGCGCCTACTGTTTGTTCATCGATTTTGAAATAAATTTCTTCGCCTGTGATATTAAGGCTTGAAACAGAGTATACACCGTTTGAGCCTGTTAATTCTAATTCTGTATTTGAGCCATCAATTTCAGCTACAAGAGTAACTTTTTCGGCTGGTGTGGCGGGACGTGGTGACTCTGTAGTAGCTGTTATAGTTTTATTGATTATGTCAACAGTGTAATGCCATTTACCGGCCCATGGAGCTTTGATATTGTTAGAGTTACCGTTTACGAGTTCAAGTTGTTTATCGTTGCCGAGAATCTCGGCGTTTGGATCTTCTTTGCCGTTAATGAGGTCATTTTTAATGTGCCATGTTGATTCTGCGACAGTAAATGCGCTGGCATTAGTGCGAGTGTCAATTGTCGACATCTTGAAGTATGTGTACATCAAGTCATCTTTATCGGTAGAATCTATGTCAAATTCATATACACCGTTTTTCCCGTAGGATGGATGTACTATCATAGGTTCTTTGAAGTTCCAGTCTTGGAATTTGCCAAGTACATATAGGTTAGGCTGGTCGGGGTCTACCCAATCATCAGGTTTGTCGAGCATTGTAACGAACTCGTTACCTGAGAATGATGGTGCTGTGGCGGGGTCTGAACCGGTGCTGCCAGATGCGTCAACCTTTACAGGTATAGAAGTAGTTATGCCATTATAGGTAGCGGTAAGAGCGAAATACCCTGATGCAGGCGCAATCATTTTGCGCTTCGATGAGTCGAATGTAGCTTCATCGGCCGACAAGGTGTAATTCTGCAATCCGGTCGAAACCAATGCACCGTATTTATTGTAAGCGTAGATTACAGGTTGGTAGCCACGTCCCGGTTGTATGGTGAGAGCTTTGTCTACAAATTCAATAGATGCAACTTCCTGGGTTTCGGGAGCTGTTGAAACAGCAAACAGTCCGTTAGCGATTGGACGGGTCCAGCCATTGAGTGCCAATCCTTGAACTTGTGAGCGCTGTCCCAAGTTCTCAACAAACATTACTGAGGAGCCGCCACCGTCAAGGTTCAAAGCATCGCTACAGCCTAAGTTAAGCATGACTTCGCCAAACTCGAAAATAGTCATACCGTTTTTACCGCCTTCACTATCTTCTTGAACAACAGCCATCACAAACTTGGTCTTGTCGCTGTTGTACCCAACTGCCGTGCGGGCACGAGGGGTTTTTGCAGATATATCGTCAGGTACTTTTGACGGTATAGTTTGGATCTGACCATCTTTAACCGTGATACCCCAGCCGCCTAATACTTCGCGGGCTCCCATCTCAACGCCATCGGCTGTAAATGGCAGTTTTATTTTGACCATGTCGCCTGATTTGAGATCGTCAAACTTGCCATCGGTTCGTTTGTTACCGAATGCGCTCAATACGAGACCTTGGTGAGGAACCTTCATATTGCCAGCTTTGGAAATTGTATTTACGCGATAGGTTGTTTCACTGCCGTATGGAGTATGGCCATCAACAGGAAGCAGTTCAGCTTCGTTTCCATAGCTGTTGGTGTTAGTGCTTCCGAGGTGCTCTTTGCCATAACCGTAATATTCATTATAGGCAACGATATAGTTGTCATAGCGGTCGGTATTGGGGCGTAGTTCTGTTTCAACATAGCCGTTAGGATATGTTACAGTGCCAAGTTTACCATATGCGGTGGAATATTCTATTGTATTGGCGATAGTGGGTACACCATCTTTGTCAATCACAAGATAATTACTTGTTACACCTCCCGAAAGGCTAGCTTGAGGTGTTACGTAAGCTCCGTCTACAAAGAGTGCTCCACAGGGGATTGACTGTGTGTCTTCCAAGCCGGCGAAGTCTCCATTGATACCTGCAAAATAGTGGTTCTGATAAGAAGTATACAACTTCATTATGTTTGATACGGATTGTGGTTTTCCGTATGCCACATTTGATGCTACTCCGGCCTTGATGTCGACGTAGGGATTTGTTAGATCGGTTGTAGTATACGTGACTTTTGATGTACGACTCCCATAAGTGAGCTGTATTTGGGTTTGTGTTGTACCCGGCCCAACGGTCGCGTGGTACAGAGTGTCAACAGTGACAGTACCTAAAGTTGGTGTCTGCCATGTCTTTTGTGCGGTGGCCGAAAGTGTCAGTAGGCCACCTACCATTGCTAAGTAAAGCTTTTTCATGGTTTGTGATACTGTTAGTAAATATATTAAATAATAATCTCTACAGAGTAGGGGTTAATTCAATAGCTTGAATTAACAGCACAAATTTATAAAAAAAATTCAATAACCATGCGAATAATTTAAAGTTTTTCTTTATGGGGGGGGTAAACTGGGTGGAAGTCAGAGGATTAGTGGTTGGGAATTAGGAATTAGAAGTGAAGTTATTGGTCGTTTATAATTTCTTCGATAATTGGTGGCGTATCGGCTAATCGTCGGGCTGTAGGGATGCCGATGGACGGTTTGTTATCGCGGTCAAAGTAGATGGGGTGCCAGCCGGCATCGATTGCACCGCGCAGGTCAGTGTCGGGATTGTCTCCTATCATGATGCAGTGCTCCGGTCGCTCTCCGGCTACTTTCTCGGCGTGACGGAATATCCTGATATCGGGTTTATTGATGCCGATTTCATCGCTCAGCACTATGTGGTCGATGTAGGGAGCCAGTCCCGAATTGTTTATCTTGCGATATTGAACTTCGGTGAATCCGTTGCTCAGAATGCCCGTTGCCTCTCCTCTCTCCTTGATCCATTTAAGTAATTCAATCGCGCCATCAACCAACAGTGTGCATTGGGCCAGACGGTCGAGATATTCTCTGTCAAAGCGTGCTCCAAATTCTTTGGCCAGTGGTGATCCGGCCTCGGCCAAAGGCAGGAGGAAGCGGTTCTTCATAAGATATTCCTTGGAGATAATAGCGTGATTGTATTGGTTCCACAAAGAGTGATTGTGCCGCTCATAGCAATCTATCCATCGGGCCGGTGAGTCAAACCATCGCGACAGTTGATAGTCGTCGTAGAGCCCACGTAGAGCCACACGGGAGTTGGCTTTAAAGTCCCAAAGTGTATCATCAAGGTCTATCCAAACCATAGAGAAATTAGGAGTTAGGAATTATGAATTGATTAATTCTATCTTCTTGAAAAAGGCTATGACGCGAAGGGTGACCGGCAGAATCATAACCTCATAGAGGGTTTTTAATAGAGTCTGTGTGATGATCAGCGAAATGATCGTCGATACCGGTAGAACACCGCCAAAAGCTATCGGGAAAAATATCAGGGAATCAGCCCCTTCGCCCCACACGGTGGAGAGTATGGCACGATAGCCCAAAGCCGCTGTACCTTTGGGGTGTCTCTGCTTCATTTTGCTCATTACCCAAGCATTGATCATCGAGCCGGCCAAAAAAGCGGTGAAGCTGGCAACCATAATACGAGGTACAGCTCCATAAATATTGATCATCGACATTTGGGATTCGGATGTCCAATCGGCGCTGCCGGGTAGCAATATAGCTACCTGAAGCATCAATGCTACGGCCAGCGACATGAAGAATCCTATCCAAATCATCAGGCGGGCACGGGCAAAGCCATATACCTCGACCACACAGTCATTAATAATATAGGAAATAGGGAAAACGATTACACCGGCTGTGATGGTGAACCATCCAAGGTCAACAGTCTTGATTTCGGTGAGGTTAGCAACAATAAGGCACACCACAAAAGTGACTGTGAGCAACAAATAGGGAAATGAGAATTGTTTCGTATCTTTAGTCATGATTCTTGTTTTTTAAGAGGTAGCAAGCACTCTGCACTGCAAAGATACAAATAAATCAGGAATTAGGAGTTAGGAATTAGGAATTAGGAGTTAGGTTATCGGCCTTTGGCCACTTTACTCTGAATAAAAAAATTAGGCAACCTATAAATTCCTCATTCTTTGCTAAAGCACAGCGGACAAAGCCGATAACCTAATTCCTAATTCCTAATTCCTCATTACTTACGTCTGCTTGGGTGGAAGAAATCGGTGAGATTGTCGAAATTGCGGCGGAATGAGATGCCAACGCCTTGGGTGGTCTGGGCTGTGCGCACATAGTAGTTCATGTCGTTGTAGCGGTTGTAGCCTTTGAGTCGCAATGTCCCGGCCCGGTTCAAAAGGTATTCAATGTCAAAGTCACCGATGAATTGGGTGTTGTTCAACGTCTTGTCGCGATAACCGAAGTTGCCGTTGAAGAGCAGCCTGTTGTTCAGCAGGCTGCTCGAGAGAGCGACATCAACTTCGACATCGCTGAAGTCGCCACGATCGCTACGGAAACTTGGTGCTATGTTCCAGTTGTCACTGAGGCTGCCGAGTATATTGCCTAACTGTGATGATATGGTTGATGATGCCACTGAGGCCAGTTCGTTGCCGCGTGATGTTGAACCCATGTAATCGGGGGTGTAGAATCGGCTGAGAGCCAACAGGTAGATGATTTGTCGGTTCATCATCTCCTCGGTGCTGACAATCGATCTCACTTTGCGGTAGGTATCCTGGGTAAGGGTCGGGAATTCAAGGTCAAACGAAATTTCGGGCTGTTGTATCGCTCCGTTTACGAGCAGGATGGCATTGACAGGTACTGTGGTGCGATTCAAATCCTTGTCCTGGCTGAACGATTCATCGAGGTCGCTGAGATTGGCCGTCAAATTGTAAGCTGCTTTAATGTCGAGCGAGGCTGCGAAAGGATCTCCGGTGAATGAGATCGTGCTGCCTGGTTTGATTGTGAAGTCTTTGATAATTATGTCTTGCAGTGTAAAGTTGTAGTTACCCTGGTCGAGAGTGTAGGATCCGTACATGTGCAGCTCGTTGTCAGACGACTGATAGAGCATGCGCAGGTTGCCATTCCCGCGCGACCGAATGCGGTCGCCTCCCACCGGGTCCATCACGAGATTGATAGCTGCGCTTGGCGTTATATCCATTTGCAGGTCAATATTGTAGGCCGATGCTTGCTCAGCTTCTTTCTGGGCAAGCATCTCTCGGAGGCGCCTTACCGTGCTTGGTGTGTCATCGATTATTTTTTCGGTCTCGCCTAATGCAATCTCATCGCGGTTGCGGAACGTGATGAAAGTATAGTCACTCGCCTCTTCCATGTCGTTGAGTACAAACGTGAAAATTGAGCCCGGGGCTGTTGACATGTCGACTTTGATGTTCACGATACCGGGGCCTCCGTCAATGTGGGCCGAACCGTTACCGAATATGTTGCCATACCAGTCGGGGTTCTGTCGCGAAGTTTCGTCGTAGACCATCAGGTTGTTGGCGTCGGTGACATTGAACTCAAATCTCGGTTCTTTGAAATATTTGTGCCATACTTTACCCGATAGTTTGGCGGTGTTACCGTAGGTGTCGGTCAATGTCATGTTGTCGAGTGTAATCTCGCCAAGTCTTAACTTGACGGTGTCGCTTGTGGTATAGCTTGTGTTGGTGAATGCGATTTTTAATTTAAGGTCTTCGCCGGCTATGTCGCCTTCCATGTCGATATATTTGAAGTTTCCCCACAACCGCGCCACACCGCTCGCTCTGCCGCTCACCTCGCTGGCAAAGGCCGACATGTAGGGATACATGAACGATACATCCACATTGTGGGCGTCAAATGTAATGTCAAGCGAGTCGTTCAACGGGTATATGGCTCCGTCAATTAATGTCTTTTCTCCGTTATCCTGTTCAACAACGGCATCAAGCGTGATAGCACGGTTATCTTTATCCCAACGACTGTTTACTATCGCATCACCGAGCACTACCTTGTTGTAGCTTATGGCTTTGACGTTTAGGCCCTCGGTGAGCAGCCGTGGTTCTGAACTGTAGAGGTTGGAGGCGAAGAAACGGCCTGTGGCATCGCCACCCAGCATCACTTTGTCTATTCCCAATGACTCGAAAATGTAATCGAGATTGATACCCAACAGATCGATGCTTATCTCGTCGTCGGGATTGTGTGATGCCCGTCCATCGATTTTGACAAACTGGCGGTCACGATGGGCATTGATGCCGTGGATGTTGACTGACTCGGGGTAGATGTCGACAGAGGCTCGGTTAAGATACCAGGTGGAGTCGTTGAAAGTCAGATTGCTCGGATGTATTGACAAGTGGGCTGCTGTACCACCATCGGGTGTCGCGTCAAAGCGAGTCGAGGTAGTGATAATGCCTTCATAGCGTGCAGCGCGGTCGATATGCCATCTGAGCCCGGTATCGAGATTGTCGTCAGAGGCCTCGGCATCAAGGTTAAGCTGCATCAGTCCCTCTTTGGTTGGTATCTTGGTTGTGAACGACAGGATGCTTTCACCTGTCAGTCCTTCTACGGCTGCATTCAGAGCGGTGCCTTCTATGAGTTTATTACCTTGTCGAAGGTAAGGGGCTGATATGTTGAGACTCAGGTCGCGGTTGTCGTTGTTTACGTGCCCAAATATAATGCTTTCCCCCAGGTTGCTGATAGGTAACCGTAACCGGTCGGCCCATTGCTCGGTATCATGAATTTTAAGATTGTATTCGAAGTTGTTGGCGAGGTTCTCATTGCTTTTTGTCGCATCAGAGGGATTGAGTGACTTGATCGATTGTGAGGCGATCTCCTTAAGTTGTGATCCTATCGAAGAAAAATAGATTTGGCCTTGCATCAGGCCGCTTATCATGTCCGATTCCAACTCTATGGTTCTCGTGCCGTCGGGTGTAAGGTTGGTTGCAAGTTGCAGGCCATCGAGTTTTACAGGTTCATCATAATCGGGCGTTATGAACATGATGTTATTGATGGACAGTTGACCGTCAATGTCGTCAATGTTTGACCCGGTGAGAGATGCAGTGGCATTCAACCTAAGGTATTTACCATTAAACTTCGCGTTGTTTGTAACTTCCCCTAAGTCAATATCGACGATCTTGCCTTTTAGATTCATTGATTTTTGATTGCCTTCAATAAGACCGTTTGCGCTGGCAGTAAACAGAGCTGCCGGGTCTCCGCTTTCAATCTCTACATTATAGCTTTTGGCCGTAGTTGTAGCAATTGCGTTTATATCGCTCCAAGTGTGTCCGTTGATGCCTAATTGTTCGAACTCGATCTCGGTAGTACCGGTTGGCATAGAGGATGTTATGCTGTTTAATCCGGAAGGTCCCAAGTCTATGTGTCCATCGGCTCTGACAGCCGCTGTGAGTAGTCCGAGAGACTTGTTATTCATTAGGCCGCCTAAATCTATGTCGGAAGTTTCGATATCAATTTTGTAGTGAGGTCTATGAGTGTCGAGGGATGTGAAATGAGTATCAAACCGGGCAGAGCCTATATCAGAGATTATATGCCCGGCGATGGTTGCACGTGATCGGGACAGGTTTCCTTTTAAGTTCAGATCGGCATGTTGCGCTGTCTCTAATATGGTTGTATGTAGAGGGTTGAGAGGTAAGAAGCCGGCAAGTTCTTTCAAATCTAAATTGGTATTAAGTTTAATGTCCTCGATACGACCTGCAATGGAATCGGTAATGTTGTGGATATTGGCGCTCAGGTCTAAATTCATTTCGTGCCCATTACCAACATTTACATGCAGTCGGCTATCTTCGTCAATCTGTCCCGACAGTTGCAACTCAATGTCAAGGGTAGGGTCGAGACCGGTCTCGGGAAGAGGTAATAGAGCTGATAAATCGTATATCGAGATGTGGCTGCCTTTCTCGATGCCAAAGTCGAGGTGAGAACCTGTAATAAGTTTCGGTATTGACAGGTGTTGGCTGTTGGGTAACCGGCAGTCGCGGAGTTTAAGGCAGCTGCCGGGCATATCTATAGCCACGCTGCTCCAAGCCAAGAGATCAGGCGTCAGTTCAATATTTCCGGTGAAATTGGTTATTTCCAGCCCCGACTGCTCTTTCATTCTGAATCGCTTTACTGTTATGTGATTACCGTCGTTGCCGAGGCTGGGCAACAGAAGGTCGGCACTGAGGTCGTAGACTTTAATGTGGTTGGGCGAAAAGTAACGGTCGTTGGGTAAAGGTGCGTCTTTACGGTCAAAGGCCAATACACTGTTGCGCAGAACGACTGTGTTGATGGCTAAGTTGACTGACGAATGAGTTTTATCTGGATCTTTCTTTGCGATACGATCGATTATAGGTTGAATATTAAGAGGTGCCGATGCCGAGTCTTGTGTGATTTTCAGGTTCAAGCCTATGACCTCTACATAGTTTATTACGATTTCCCGGTTATATAAAAGTTCATAGAGGTTGATGCCTGAGCCGAGTCGGTCGATAGTTATCACGGTGTCTCTCCCTTCATCAAGTGCTATCGACACGTTGCGTAACATCACGCGATTGAATGGAGTGATCGTAAGTTGGCCTATATCGACGTTGGCCGCTAACTGTTTTGACAATTCTTTCTCAGCTATTGCTGCAATATGGCGTTGGACCGGCGGTAGCGATAAACCGATATATAGAACAGCCGGCACGGCAATGACTAAAAGGATAATCATCACCATGATAGCTCGTATTATTATATAAGACCGGTTCATCATCTATAATTCAGACCATAGCGGAATGGCTATGGCGCCAAGGGTACAAAGTTAATATTACAAACCGTTTCATGCAACTTTTATTCCCCTTTGATTGTATATATTTTGTATCGTGGTCATGTTTGATGCCAAATTATTTTATAACTTTGCAAATGTTAATTAACCGGTAAGTGCTGTTGGCGCTTCGTTTTGAATTTTAAGAACAAAAAAAATATTTCTGGATATGAGACTATCAAAGATTGCTGTTGCAGGGGGCTTGGCCCTCTCTATATTAGTTTCGAGTGGTTGCTCGTCGATGAATCAAACCGGTAAAGGTGCTCTCATTGGCGGTGGCGGCGGTGGTGCATTAGGTGCAGGCATCGGTGCGCTTATAGGTGGTGGAAAGGGCGCCGGTATTGGTGCGGCTATCGGTGCGGCAGTTGGAGCCGGAGCCGGAGCTCTGATCGGTAAAAAGATGGATAAGCAGCAGGAGGAGTTGCAACGAGAACTTGCCGAGAAAGCTACCGTGGAGGAGACTACCGACCAAAACGGACTACGTGCAATCAAAGTTACTTTCCAAGGTGGAATCCTCTTCCCGACCAATGGTACCAAACTGAGTGCACAAGCTCAGGCCGATCTGGCTCGATTTGCTGTATCGCTACAGCAAAATCCTGAAACCAACGTCCAAATCTACGGCTTTACCGACAATACAGGTTCTTTTGAAGTTAATCAGCGTGTGGCCACTGGTCGTGCCGATGCTGTTCTGGTTGATCTTGTCAATTGTGGAATCTCTCCAACAAGACTTGTCGCTCAAGGAATACCGATGGCCGATTATGTCGCTTCCAACGATACAGCTGCAGGACGTGCCCAGAACCGTCGAGTTGAAATATATATTACAGCCAGTCAGGCTATGATCCAGCAAGCTGAAGCGGGTACTCTTCAATAGTCACTGCTGTAAACAATGAATCAGCAACATAACAGGCAAAATGGCGCCGACGTCATGAAAATCGATGTCGGTGCCGTTATTAAAGCGCGGGCACCGCGCTTTTCGCGCTTTATCCCCGGTTTTGTCGTGAGGTGGCTCGAACGGTTCATTTGTCAGGATCAATTGAACGAGATGCTGTCGGTGAACAGGGGCCTTCGTGATGCCGATTTTTGTAGGGGTGTCCTTAAACATCTTAACATTACAGTGGATGTGAAAGGTGCCGAAAACCTTCCGCCAAGAGATAACAGGAGGGTGACGGTCGTGAGTAACCACCCGCTTGGCGGTCTTGACGGAATGGCACTTATCGATTGGGCCACGGCCTATTGGGGCGGAGGGGTTAAATTTGTTGTCAATGACCTACTGATGGCTATAGAGCCGTTGTCGGGAACTTTCATTCCGGTAAACAAGCTTGGATCGCAGTCACGTAATTCGCTCGGGCAGCTAGACCGAGCGATGGCCGGTGATAATCCGGTGATAATTTTTCCGGCCGGTCTTGTCTCCCGCCGCGGTGATGACGGGCAAATAAGAGACTTGAAGTGGCAGAAGATGTTTGTCGCTAAATCAATCCAATATGAGCGTGATATTATTCCTGTCTACTTTAATGGTCATAATTCGTCTTTTTTTTATAAATTTGCACGGCTAAGGAAGCGTCTTGGTCTTAAATTCAATATCGAGATGATCAGACTCCCCGCCGAGGTGTTCAGATGCCGCGACGCAAGGTTCGAGATCGTGATAGGTAAACTCTTGTCTTGGCAGGAGCTGAAAGATGACTGCGACTATGCATCCAAAGCTGAGCACATCAAGAGGGTAGTTTACTCCTTGGGACAGATTTGAACGATTGACTGAAGCACCCAGAAGCTTGTAAAAACGATGATAAACCAATGCAAGAAGAAATTATACCACCAGTTCCTGTTGAGTTGATCGAGGCCGAATTGACCCCCGAGCGTTTTTTGCGCTTTTCCAACAAAGGAAACAATCACATTTATGTTACTGATGCTCACGAGTCGCCTAATGTGATGCGTGAGATAGGACGACTGCGAGAGCATGCTTTCAGAGCCGATGGCGGTGGTACAGGCAAGTCGTGTGATATAGATGAGTTTGATACCATGCCTGTTCCATGCAAGCAGTTGATTGTGTGGGATCCAGATGCACGCCTCATACTGGGAGGTTACAGGTTTATTTTGGGTTCAGACATGACTTTTGATTCCAATGGCAAGCCAAATATCGCTATGAGTCACATGTTTGATTTCTCCGACCACTTTATCAAAAACTATTTACCCAACACCCTTGAGCTTGGACGTTCCTTTGTAAGAATTGAATACCAGTCATCCAAGATGGGTGCCAAAGCGATTTTTGCTCTTGACAACCTTTGGGATGGATTAGGAGCTCTTACGGTCAAGTATCCCGAGATAAAGTATCTGTTCGGTAAAATGACGATGTATCCTACCTATTCTACTCAAAGCCGTAACATGATTCTTTACTTCCTGAAGAAACATTTTCCTGATCCGGAGCATCTTGTTTATCCGACCGAACCGCTTGATACCGGCATTGATGTCAAGGCTATGGAACAGCTCTTTGTTGGCGAGTCGTTCAAGGAGGATTACCGTATCCTTAACAATGCCGTCAGAGCCAGTGGTGTGAATATCCCGCCGTTGGTTAATGCCTATATGAGCCTGTCGCCTACAATGCACGTGTTGGGAACGGCTATCAATGATACGTTTGGCAATGTCGAGGAGACCGGAATTTTTCTTGTGATAGATGAGATTTTTGAGGAGAAGAAACGTCGTCACATCGAAACTTACAGTCTTAGTCAGCACCTTTAATCCACTTCAAACTATCCACTACCGATTATGAATTATTTATATAAAACAGGCCTTGCTTTATTCTCTCTGCTCGCAGTGTTGTCGGGGAGGGCTCAGTATCCAGTGGACTTGGAGATACAGCTTACAGGAGGTGGTGGATCGGGTAATTTTGCTCCCTACTATATCGGTTCCAACAATAATGGACGCGTTACACAGTCGTCTAACCTGCTTCTTGAGGTCGAGGCTTCGAAGGTACATGAAGTCAACGGCCGGTTCAGTTATACCTGGGGAGTGGATTTAATAGGAGGATGGGCTTCGTCGGTCGATTACCGCCGATATGATGAGGTTGAGTCAATATGGAGAAATAATCCCCGGCACCCGTCGAGAGTTGCCATCCAACAGCTGTATGGCCGTATTGATTACCGCTCGGTGTTTCTCTCGGTAGGACAGCGTGACCCGCAGTCGGCTATACTTAACAATCAACTCTCATCGGGCGATTTGACACGTGGTGCCAATTCGCGAGGTGTACCTGAAGTGATGGCCGGATTCAACAGTTTCCAGCCTGTACCTTTTACCAACGGTTGGGTTGAAATCAAGGGGGAGATAAGCTATGGGAAATTTACCGACAGCGACTGGCTTGAAGATCATATAAACCGTTATCATTGCAATATTTGCCGGGGGTCATACTATACATATAAAAATTGCTATTTACGCACCAAGTCAAGCCGCCCGCTTTCGTTTACGGTGGGTATGCAGGTTGCTTCGAGCTTTGGTGGAACCACCACTTATTATAGGAATGGAAGTGTCACTAAGGTTGAACACCATAAGTCGGGTTTAAAAGAGTTTATTAAAATGATTATCCCTATGGCTGGTGACGAGAGTTTTTACCTCGGCAGTACTTTGGGATCATGGGATCTGATGCTTTCCTATAAACTTCCTGCACAAAAAGGAGTGGTGAAAACTTATTTGCAAAAACCTTGGGAAACAGGTTCGGGCATAGGATTTTTGAATGGCTTTGACGGCGTGTGGGGTCTTGAGTATCAGGCTCCTCGTTCGGCTCCCGTCGATGGTTTGGTTGTCGAGTATATCGATTTTACCAATCAATCGGGTCCGATACATTATCACGACAGCGACAATCCTGGAACTACACTTATCGGTGATGCTGACGGTGGCGATGACTATTATAACAATTATACCTACAATGCTTATGCCAACTATGGCATGTCGATGGGCTCACCTTTCATGAGGTCACCCATTTACAACACCGATGGTTTCATGGGTTTTGTCGATAATGTTATAAGAGGATTCCATATCGGGGTGTGTGGTACAATTTCGCCTCGTCTGTCTTATCGTGTGCTCGGAGGTTACCGCAAAGGGTGGGGCACGTCGCGAGTGCCACGCACTGAGTCGGTTCATGACACATCGTTGATGATCCAAGGGGTCTATCGGCCGGCTATAAAGGGTGAAAACTTTACTGTCTCGGCTTCCCTCGCTATGGACCGTGGCACGTTATACGGAAATACATTCGGGGCTCTCGTCTCGGTAAAGTATCATACATCCCTTAATATTGGACGCCGATGAAAGTTCTTGGAAAAGCATATTGGGCCATTGCAGTTCTCATTATGGTACTGTTTTCAGTGGCCTGTACACACAATAACGGAGATATAGGGCCATGGTTTGGAACGTGGCGTGTGGAGTCGATCACGATCAATGGCGAGCCGGCCCCCGGGTACGACACTCCATCAGTGATATGGAAGTTCCAAAGCAATATCACATTGCTTCAGTTCCCTGATCTTGAAACACACAAGAGTATGGACCTCTACGGGTCATGGCAGCAAGATGGTGATAAATTGAAAGTAGATTTTGATCACGAAAATATATATTTTGATCCCGATATAGCTATTTTTCCTCAGGTGACGACGTTTGACATAATCACGCTGTCAAGTAAGAAAATAGTGCTTGAATATATAGATGCCGGCTCGGGTAATACTTATGTATATACATTGAAAAAGTTCTATTGATCAATTAGATTCTGTGGAAATGGATAATATATATGGCGAGAAATTAGTGTTGGTGACAGGAGCTGATGGTTTCATAGGTTCTCATCTTGTTGACATGCTCCTTCAACGCGGTTATAGGGTCAGAGCGTTGGCTCAGTATAACTCGTTCAATAATCTTGGGTGGCTCGAAGGAAATAACCATCGTGCACTTGAGGTAGTGTGTGGCGATGTGCGAGATCAGTCGTTCTGCAGAGAGATTGTCAAGGGCTGTGACATTGTTTTCCACTTGGCGGCTTTGATTGCTATTCCCTATAGCTATGTGGCGCCTGAAAGTTATGTAGATACCAACATCAAGGGTACATTGAATATGTGTCTTGCGGCTCGCGATGAGGGTGTGGATCGAATAGTGGTTACATCAACAAGCGAGGTTTATGGTACTGCCGTTACTGTCCCGATACCTGAAACACATCCACGGCAACCTCAGTCGCCCTACTCGGCGACAAAGATTGGAGCCGATGCCATCGCCAAGAGTTTCTTTAATGCATTTGATCTCCCGGTTGTTATTGCCAGGCCGTTCAACACTTATGGTCCACGTCAAAGTGCCCGCGCCATTATACCTGCTATAATATCACAAATTGCTGCCGGCCAACGTTCAATCAAGGTGGGCGATCTCTCACCTACACGTGATTTTAATTTTGTTTCTGATACATGCCGTGGGTTTATCGCTTTGGCCGGGACTCCGGGTATTGAAGGCCGAGAGATAAACATAGCTACCGGTACCGAAGTTTCTATGAAACAAACGCTGGAAACCATAGCCCGACTTATGGACGCCGATGTGGAATATGTAGTTGATCAGCAACGTTTGCGACCGTCAAAAAGTGAGGTGTTTCGTCTCTGTGGCGATAACAGTTTGATCACTTCACTCACTCAGTGGCAACCTGAGGTATCGCTTGAAGAGGGATTGAAAATAACTATAAATTGGTTTACCGATAAGGCCAACTTGGCAAAGTACAAAACCGACCGTTATAACATATGAATACAAAGGTAGATGGTGTCATAAGCCTATTGATGCTCGGTGGCGCAAAACGCGTTTCGATGGCACGGCATTTTTCCCGGGCAGCTGAGTCGTTGGGCTATGAATTGAAACTTTATAGCTACGAGTTGTCGGGTATGGTGCCGATATCATCGGTAGCTACAATTATAGAAGGAAAACGTTGGAGTGATCCTGATGTGATCAGCCACTTGCATCGGGTTGTGGTTCAGTATGAAATTGACGTCATGGTACCTTTTGTCGACGGAGCTGTTGAGGTTGTGGCACGGTATCCGTTCAACGACTGCTATGCACCGGTGTGCCAACCGGCGTTGGCTGCTATAATGTTTGACAAGGTAGTTGCAGCCGAGCTATTTGCCCG